>CAYYJL010000315.1:0-4106 GCA_964472245.1 uncultured Ignavibacteriaceae bacterium
AACAGCGGGATAACCACTCCGATAGGAATAGGAATATAAAACATTATGATTGAGGCGGTGAGAATCATGCCTAGCAAGACAAACCTCTTATAAGATATTTTTTCCGGGATATATTTGCCGGAAGAAATCGAAATAAAAATCAGAACTGATGTATACGATACCAGCGTTGCCAGTCCTGCTCCCCATAATCCCATTACCGGAATAAGCACTATATTCAAGAGAAGGTTAACAACAATACCAATCAGATCCATTGCCAGAAAGTATCCGCTCTTTTCAGTGATATATGGAAATATGGAAAAATATGATACATACGCATTCAGCAGATAAGCCAGGGCAATAATTGGGATGATCATGGCACTTTCTGTATATTCAGCTGAGAACAACTGCCCCGTCCATGCAAACGGATAAAATGCTGCTTTAGCAGTCATTAATATCATTAGGAAGAAGAATAACAAAGCGTACGAAAGCTGCCTTAAAATAGCGCCTGAACGCTCAGTATACTCCCCGGATTTTACAAGCCGGATACCGAGCGGAGTCCATGCAGCACGGAATGCCATTACAAAAACCTGCATACCTAAAGCAATGCGGTAACCAAAACTATATATACCCACTTCTTTCTCAGAAAGATAATAAGCCAGTAGAAACCTGTCTGCCACATCCATTAAAACAGAAAACAAACTACCCAGCACAATCGGTGCCGCAAACAGGATAATCTTGTTTAGATTCTGCTCGATTCTGCCAAATGAAATTTGTCTGCTTGTAAGCATTGCAGCGGCTCCAAACTGTAAAACAGCGGCACATACCTGAGCATAGATAACTGCGCTGATATTCTCGAATCCTGCTAAAAGAAGTACAATCACCAGCAATGTCTGCGAAATGGTATATAATAATTGCAGCAACCCGGCCTTCCCTGCCAGCATTTCTGTCTTAAAATACTGGATTGCCACAAGTGCCACAGATTCCACCCACAGTGCAGCAAATAACCAACGGTAGTGAACAGCATATGAACCGTTTGCGTGAACCAGTTCCGAAATCCCCCCGGAAACCAAAAGACCTAACAGAAATAAAAATGTTGTCCAGCAGCAATATCTGAGAAAAAAGTATCCCGTTACCTTCGGTTTTTGTTCATCAGGAGAATCAAGGTAGAACTTCGGAAAAACTGATTGTATGCCAAACTGAAAAAACACAGAAGCAACCGTATATACCGCCAGCATCAGGGAGATGATACCAAATTCTGCTGCTGTAAAGTAATATGAATAGAAGGGTAACAGAACAAATGATATCCCCTTGGAAGTGAATCCTGTCAGGGTATAGATTAATGCGGATTTACTTAATGAATCCGGTTTTTTCATTGTATGATACCGTAGCGGTGGTAGAGTTCCTTTAGTGCCTTGTTGACGCTTTCATACGAATGGTATTTAGCCACCCAGCGTTTCCCTTCATTCCCCATACGTTCGCGGTAACCGGCATCATCAATTAACCTGTAGAGTTCGGATTCAAGTTCTTTTTCATTATTAGCAACAACAAACGGATTTTCCGGCAGCCATGCGCGGTACTCATCCGTCATATTTGTTATAGTGGGAATACCCATGCCTAATGTTTCTAACCCGGCTTTACCGTATCCCGTACCGCCCATTGTACCGCCTACCTGATCAATACTGATATCACACCCCGCTTTTATCTGCAGCATCTCGTCACGGGGTACTCCTTCACACAGGATAAAATCAATTCTACGGGCTTTACTTATTTTTTCAATCACCCTCAGAATAAGCTCCGTACCTTTATACTTCCGGTTCGTTGGTGAATGAACTATTTTTATTGCAGAGGAAGTATTTGGAACTCGTTCCGGCAGTTCTGAAGTGGAATAGGGATAAAATATATATTCCAAATCTTTTTTCATTGCCAAATGGTCAAACTCGGACGTAATATTTAAATCTGAAATTTCATCAAGCTCTTTTATTAATCCCCTCAACCGAAGATCACTGCCATAATAGCAGCAAACGATTTTCTTCCCCTGTTTTTTCCACTTAACAGCTTGTTTAGGATATCTAAAGAAATCCAGCCCTGCATCATAATGTATTATATCAAATGAATCCAGCTCGTACTCAACTGCTGCCTTGTTAACCCGGGGAGTTTTATATAGATCATTCAGAAAGAAATAGAACTTTTCAAAACTGTTCTTCGGCTTAAAGTAATGGGGGTAGGTGATGTTTTGTTCTTCTGCAATACTCACCTTCTTCTTGCGCCATTTTTTGGCAAAAGAGTTTGCAGGCAGCGGAAAATTGAGGCAGATATCTTCGGGAAAATGGAGCGGATTCTTATGGAGGGTGATCAGCCGGGAAAAATCCCCGCACTGATTGTGCATATCATAAAAACTGTATGGGACACCGGCATAGTTTTGCGGAGCAATATGCAGGATCCGTAACATCAGAGCTCTTTATAAAAAGTATCTCTGAATATTCCCCTTGCACCAAAATTTTCCTTAAATCTGCCCAATCCCCAGTTTGGTTCCATATTCACCGTAAAGATTCCAAAATCAAGATAGCGGAATCCTTCATTGCGGGACCGTTTCATGATTTCGTAAAATAACAGATTTACGGGGCGGTATATCTGATACTCTTCATCATGGCTGATGTAAAACGCCAGCACTACTTTATCATTAGCTGAAAAATTACAAACTCCTGCAAGCAGTATGTCATCCTTAAACGCTCCCCACAACCTAACCTTAGCAGGAAACATTTTTTTTAATTTTTTAAGTTCATCAATCGTATGCGTTGGGGAAACATTATGCCGCATACGGAGATTCTTTTTCAGAATTTCATAATACTCATCAAACCGCTCGGTCTCAACAATCTCAACACCGCTTGCCATTGCTTTCTTTAATGCTGTCCGTGCTTCTGATCGGTATCTGGAAAGGATGACTTCATCCGTATAATTCAATTCCACCACGCTGGAAACCTCCCGCTTAAGGTAGGAGAATTCATTCCGGAATAATGCAAAGTCCAGGTAATTTGAAAGTGAAGTCTGATATATCATCGGAGGCAGTGTCAGCTGTATTGCATTAAATTTAGCTTTTGTTGCAAAGGACTCAAGCAATTCCACAACGGTGAAAGCTTCCTTAACATTAAATGAATCCTTATATACAAATCCGCCGTATGATGATCCGGAATGTGACGATAATACCCTTTTATCTCCTCTGAGTATATAAACTGCCGGAAAAACTGAAAGCAGTTTGCCGTCTTTCAGAAATACAAGAGAGGAATCCTTAAACTTCCCTTTTGGATGATAGCCGAGAAATTTCCTTTTATGGAATATGGTTCCATTATCAGATTTTTCTACAAACTCGTCCCACTCCTTATCGGATAAACCGCTGTCGGCAAATAATACACAATCTATATTCATCAGAATACAAAATTTAATGATACAAGATGTCCGCTCCCCAATCCGTCTGAAAATGGAAGAAAAGCGTAATCAAAGTTCAGGTTGTTATATATAATCCCAAGTCCGGCGGTAAATTTTGATGTTTCATGCATAGGTGCGATGCCTGTGCGGAGTGCAAACATTGAATTATAAATAACTTCAACTCCGGATCTCAATTCAAAAATACCGGAATTAAGTCCCTGATGTATCTCGGCTGCTGCCCCAAGATCTATTGATGCAAATACCGAATTCCATTGACGGCTGATGCCTAATCCTGCAGCTGCAGGAAGAACAGTTGCCTCACTACGCAGATTATTAAGCGAACCAAGGTTATTAATTAAAAAAGAATATCTGTAATCGGTTTTGCCGTCTCCATAACTAACGCCAAAATCAAAAGCAAAGCCCTCTGCCTGGTCAACAAAGTATTCTTCATACAGGTACTTCACATTAATACCTGCAGACCAATTCTCAGCAGGTGAAAACGCAGCGGAAACTAAAGCGTTCATTGTATGAGCATTAAACTCACCAAGCGGATCCCCCGCTTTCTCACGGATTTCAATCCCTCTCACGCTGCTGTATGCAATGCCGGTGCCCCAGGTGATGCCCCAAAACGTGCTTCTTGTGGCAAACATATCGGCGGAAACATCTTCAATCCACTGATTGTGGAACAAAAATAATTCAGATAC
>CAYYJL010000316.1:0-4103 GCA_964472245.1 uncultured Ignavibacteriaceae bacterium
CTGCTATGATCAGGTAAAAAACCGGGATTTGCTTGTTAAAAGGCATTAATTTAATTATCAAAACATGAAATTTAAGATATAAACCGACAGCAACTTATTCAATTCCTTTATATTTGATTATACGATTCCAGTGGGATAAAGTTTCATGACCCGTCTAAGAATTAACCCCGGTTCAGCCGTCTAAAGGGGAACTATCCGGCGGGATTCTGATTTAATAATAGAAACAGATAATATAATGATAGAATTACAGAACATACAAAAATCATATAAAGAGGGGGGAAACAGCCATCCCGTACTGAAGGATTTGCAACTTACTATAAAAGAGGGAGAGATTGTGGTCTTATTGGGGAAAAGCGGTTCGGGAAAATCCACGTTGTTGAATATCATCAGCGGCATTGATTTACCCGACAGCGGTGATGTAATAATAGAAGGGGAAAACCTGAGCAGCAAAACGGAGAAAGAAAGAACACTCTTCCGCAGAAAAAATATCGGCTTTGTCTTTCAGTTTTTTAATCTTATACCAACGCTGACGGTTGCGGAGAATTTGCTGCTCGGGCTGGAGCTCAATGCTATTCCGGAAAACGGAGATGCGGGGAAGCTTCTGGAAGCAATTGGATTAGGCCACAAGGCAGACAGCTATCCCGATAGACTTTCCGGCGGGGAACAGCAGCGGGTGGCAATAGCGCGGGCATTAATCCATAAACCGAAATATATACTGGCTGATGAACCAACCGGTAACCTTGATATGGAAACAGGTAAAACCGTAATAAACTTATTAGACAGATTGGTAAAACAAACCGGTAAGACCATGATTATGGCAACACACAGCAGGGATGTTATCGGTTTGGCAGACCGGGTAATTTCCGTTGTTGACGGAAAAATTACCGACCTGACGGGTGAGTTCCGTTAAGATGCGGCTGCTGCAAAAATCTTCCTTCAGGTATTTATTAAGCCATCCGTGGCATTTATGGCTTTCTGTCTTTGGTATCGCGCTGGGTGTTTCGGTTATTGTTGCTATAGATTTAGCCAATCAGAGTGTGACGGGTGCGTTTTCTGTTTCCATGAATACCGTAGCAGGAAAAGCCACACATCAGATTGTCAGCGCCTCGGGGCGGATTCCGGATAGTCTCTACACGAAGCTCCGTGTGGAAAACGGTATAAAGCAGATAGCACCTGTTATTGAACAGTACGTCCGGCTGGACAGCAGTAACGGCAGTATATACCGGCTGATTGGTTTAGATATTTTTGCAGAGCGTGATTTCCGTGATTACCTTGAATTTGGAAGCAGCAAGGTTGAAGGGGATCTGAGCAGTTTCCTGACCGGGGGTAATGCTGTCCTGATTGCCGAAAGAATGAATTTGGATAAAGGGCTGCGAATCGGGGATACAATCAGGGTGCATATAAACGGTGTGGAGCACATATGTTATGTTACAGGTATTATCCGCGGTGACCCGAAAGATGTTTCGTTGGAAAATACCATCATTGCGGATATTTCGGCGGCACAGAGACTCACTGCATCATACGGTTACATCAGCTATATTAATGTGATAGCAGAAAATCAGGACATAACCCGAGGATTACTTCCGGACGGTATATATATGCAAAGATCCGGGGCTAGATCAGAAACTGCAGAACAGATGCTGGATGCATTTTCCATAAACCTGACGGCATTAAGTCTGCTGGCGGTTATTGTCGGGATATTTCTCATATATAATACCATGTCTTTTTCCGTAGTGCGGAGGCGGCAGGAATTTGCCATACTCAGGTGCATCGGGGTCGGCAGGAGTGAAATATTCCGTTTGATTTTATCCGAGACAATATTGATTGGTGTGACGGGAACAGTACTTGGTCTTGCCGCAGGTTCATTGATATCACTGTATCTGGTAAAACTGGTTACCGGCACCATTAATGACCTCTACTTTGTTGTATCTGTCCCCGGTGTATATATTGACCCCGTAATACTGCTGAAGGGTGCTGCTATTGGCGTTATTTCCGCTGTGGTATCCGCCCTGCATCCCGCTGTTACTGCTTCGCGTACTATGCCCTCTGCCTCGCTGCTCCGTTCCACACAGGAGTCTGATATTAAAGGGCGGCTTAAGTATTTTTCAGCTGCTGGTATTTTGGCTGCATCTGTTGGCGGGGGTATACTTGCGCTTCCTGTAAATGATTTGCGTCTCAGTTATTTCGGCATACTGTGCGTTTTAATCGGATTTACGCTGCTTACACCCTCTGCCATAGTACTTCTTGTACGCTTCATTATGCCCCTTGCAGGAAAACTATTTGGCTTAAATGGCAAGATGGCTGCAGGCAGCATTACGCAGAATCTGAGCAGAACATATATTGCCATTGCAGCACTTGCTGTTGCTGTTTCAGCGGGAATCGGTGTTCATACCATGGTCGGCAGTTTCCGGGGAACGGTAGTGAACTGGCTTGAAACAAGACTTTTAGCTGATTTATATATATCCGCACCCACCATGGTTTCAAGGAAAATTGACGGTACCATACCGGAAAATATTCCCGGTTACCTTGCAGAGCACCCCTATACTGCCGATATTAATTTTTTCAGAGAGGTAACCATACCAACCCAAAAAGGTGAAATGAGAGTGCTTGGTGTCTCAATGGGGCAATTCAGCCGCAAGACGTATATATTTACTGAGGGGAACCCGGATCAAATATGGGACGATTTTTACAGCGGCGGTGTTTTTGTAACAGAACCATATTCATTCAAGAATAATGTTTCACGTGGGATGAGCATATCAATTCCGACCGATAACGGTATTAAGGATTTTCGTATAGCCGGTGTGTATTACGATTATGCTTCGGATGAAGGACTTGTTATTATGGATTATGCATTGCTGAAACAATTGTTTAGGGTTGAGGGTGTATCCGGTGTGGCATTGTTTCTCACACCCGGGAGTGATGCAGGTGTAATTGCAAAGGAGATACAAGGGCTGCCGCTGCATAATCAGGATTTGCTTATACGAACCAATAAATACCTGCGCGAAAGTTCAATTGAAGTTTTTGACCGGACTTTTACCGTTGCATATGTCTTGCAGCTGCTGACCATGATTACAGCATTCGGTGGTATTCTCAGTTCACTCATGGCACTACAGCTTGAGAGGAGCAGGGAACTTGGTGTGCTCCGTGCTGCGGGATTTTTACCCGGTGAGATATATAAGCTTCTGCTGACACAAAGCGGAATCATGGGGGGCTTTGCGGCCTTGCTTGCAGTACCTCTTGGTACGCTGCTTGCATGGATATTGGTTTTTGTTATTAACAAGCGTTCATTTGGGTGGACTCTGCAGTTTGATGTAAACATTGATATTTATATACAATCGGCAATACTGGCAGTGTTGGCGGCACTGGCAGCCGGTATATACCCCGGGTACAAAATGTCCCGTGTATCACCCGCAGAAGCAATGAGGGAGCGGTAATGAAAGCTTTGTTATTGTTATTAATTTTTGCTGCTTTTTTATTGACAGGTTGCAAAGAAAATCCGGAACCGGTTAAAGAAAATGACGAGACTTTTCTTTCTGAAATGTCCGAGATAAAAGATACCTTATATAAACGTGCAATGCCCGGCAAAAAATTTGTTTTTCCTGAGGATCATGGACCGCATCCGGGGTTTAAAACAGAGTGGTGGTATTTCACCGGGAATCTGCAAACATCTGAAGGGAGAGAGTTTGGGTATCAGTTTACCATTTTCCGTTCGGCAGTATTGCCGGATACACTGCCAGGCACCGGCTGGGAAAGCAGAAATATATATATGGGGCATTTTACCGTGACCGATGTGGAGGAAAACAAATTTTACTATTTTGAAAAATTCAGCAGGGACGGCAATAATCTTGCCGGTGCAATTGCAAAGCCGTTTGCAGTCTGGCTTGAGGGTTGGAAAGTAATGGAAACAGGGAGCAGCACCGAGAATGAGTTCCCCGCAGTTGAGCTTATGGCAAAGGATGAGGGTATTCAATTGGAACTGTTCTTGAATCCTGTAAAGCCGGTGGTATTGCAGGGAGATGCGGGCTACAGTCAAAAAGGACCGGAAAAAGGAAATGCTTCTTATTATTACTCTGTCCCGCGGTTTGCTGCTGAAGGAACGGTAG
>CAYYJL010000317.1:0-4098 GCA_964472245.1 uncultured Ignavibacteriaceae bacterium
AAAAGACCCTCGCTGAATTTGTGCCCATTCAAGTAAGTTCCTCAGAAGAGAGTAGAGATTAGAAGCAGTTTGATGTAAACCGGTGGTAAGTCCTGCAAGTTCCTTAAGTGTAAAGTTTTCCGGGTTCTCAGCAATTATCTGAGTTAAACCGAGCAGACCCTGAAATGGGCTTTTAAGATCATGTGCGATGATAGCAAAGAACTTTTCCCGTGTGGAAAGTAATTCCTTCAGTTGTTCATTCTTTTGTTTAATCTCCGCTTCAGCTTTTACTCTTTCCCTTATATCCCGCAAAGTCGTATATAAGTATTGTCTCCCTTTAACCTGTATTGGAGTCAATACAACTTCAACAGGTAGCTCCGCACCGGAAGAGGTTATATGCATCCATTCAAACCGGTTATAACCTTTCGCGATTGCCATTTCGATCATCTCACTCGCTTTTTCAATAGATGGCGATCCATCGGGCTGAAACTTAGGAGAGAGTTCCCATGGATTCTTTTCAATTATCCCATCCTTTGAATCAAATCCAAAAAGGTCCAGGGATGCAGGATTACAGTCGGTAAAACCTGTTTCGTTTAGTAATAAAATTGGGTCTTTGGACTCAAAGAAAAGTCTGCGGAAAACCTCTTCACTTTCATCCAGTTCCTCTTCTGTAATCTTTCGTTCAATTGCCAGCGCAATTTGAGCACCAATTGAATTCAGGAATCTGATGTCATCATCGCTGTAAACATTTGCATCTTCATAATTCTGGAGGACGAGAACACCAATGGTTCTTTCCGGTATTTTGAGCGGCAGCCCAATCCAGGAGGGTGAATTTGTTCCAACCAGCTGCACCTCTCCCGAAGCAACCAGTTCGTCAAATTTATCCTGGGTTAAAAGCAATGGTGCCCCGGTTTTATATACAAATGCTGTACAGCTTTTGCGAAGTGCTAAAGGACCGGGCATAGGATCATATTTATCGACATAGTAGGGGAAATTAAACAATTCCGTTGTGTCATTGTAAAGGGCTATAAAGAAATTTTCTGCATATATAACCGTACTTAATGAACGGTGTATAAGTTTAAGTAATTCGTCAAGATTGGAAGTGGAGGTTACCCCGTTGATTATTTCCGCTATAGCTTTCTTTTCGGCTTCTTCTCTTTTTCGGACACTGATATCTTCGGCAATCCCAACTACGGCCATCTTCTCGTTCTGATCGTTATATACTACTGATGTTGTCAGGTAAACAGGAAATTCAGTGCCGTCTTTTCTTTTGTTCATCAGTTCACCCTTCCAGCCGCCGTTCATCGTTGCTGCGTGAATCGCAATCAATTTTGATTGAGGGTTCTTTTCAGATCTGAAGAAACTGCTGTCTTTACCAATGAGCTCTGCTTCAGTATATCCATACATTTTGCAAAACGCCGGATTCGCATACATGATTCGGTCATTCAAGTCCGCTATATTCATGCCGTCGGTATAACCCATGAATGTTTGCTTAAACATTTTAAGAACCTGCTGGTTTTTAATCTCCTCAGATACGTCCCGCTGTATGCCAAAGTGGCCTGAAATCCGGCCTTGTTCATCATATAGGCAGTGAAAATTCCCTTCAATAAAAAGCGGGGAGCCGTCAAATCTAGAAGTTTCCCTTGAGATATGCAGATGGCCGGTATCAAAAAAATCCCGCCATGCTTTTCGGCCTGCATCGGGATTATCTCTTGTCAAGTCGGCGGGTGTCAGGCCGATTAATTGTTCTCTGGTGGCACGGTATTGCTTCACAAGAGCATCATTTACCTCTGTAATCTTCTGATGTGCAAAAACATAATCGAGGACAGACTCTTTGTCTGCGGCATCATGCCAGGCAACAGGTTCATCAATCATCATGAAAAATATTCCCTCAAGTGATTGGTGAAACAATAAATCATATGGCTGATTTGACTTTCCGGTGAAGCCCGGTTCTAGATTCTTTGCTTCCATCCCTGTTTTATCTGGCTTTAAATCGGTTCTCATGATGATTCACGCAAATTATTAAAAACACATGCCTTTTATACCTTTCATCACACACCATTAACGCTCAAGCGCAATTTGTAATCTTTTTTTAGTGCATGATTTATGCCAAATGTAAAAAGCTATCCAGGATACGGGAAAAAAAAGAACTCTATTCCTCAATGGAATTCAACCTAAGAGCAGTCAGGCAGGGTAGTTTATCAGTACTAATTACTAGAATTAGTTAATTAGTATAAATTAAGTATTTTATTAAGAATATAAGCCAAAAATTGTCAATTATGAGAATAAACTAGGGATTGAAATGTTGCACCAGACACCTTTGGATTTTGCGTGCCTAAGAATCAACATTAAAATGGATTCTTAAATTTAAGGTTAAATGATCATAAAAACAGCCTAATTAGAGCTAAATGAGTCCAGTTGACCCACAATTACCGGACCAGATAAAACAACTATCAGAGATTAATATGAAATTAAATTGAATATTGGGCATATTTCGCTTTGTACATTAGCACATTTCCTGTACTCCATAGTTGATCGTATAAGTCATGTAGAAATTAGAGTTGAGTGAATTCGCGGACCTAGGATCAGCCCATCAGATACACTTGGTCATTGCACCCGGTGTAATTTATACAAGTCTGCTCTCCGGTCTTTCAGGTTCTTAACGCTGCCAAAGTTATGAAGGTCCCTCAGTAAATCCAGGTCCACATCGCAGATGACAATCATCTCTGTGTTGGTCGTCGCTTCAGATTTGATTCCATTGGTAGGGAAGGGGAAATCGCATGGCGTCAGCACCATACTTTGTGCATACTGAATATCCATATTATGCACGTTGGGGAGGTTACCGATGCTGCCGGCAATGGCAACATAACACTCGTTTTCTATTGCTCTGGCCTGGGCACAATGCCTAACCCGCGAGTAACCGTTCTGAGTATCAGTCAGGAAGGGGACAAAGAGTATCTCCATTTGTTCATCAGCGAGCAGTCTGCTTAGTTCCGGAAACTCCACATCGTAACAAATTAGAATACCAATACGGCCGCAGTCCGTGTCAAAGGTTTTAATTTGTGTGCCCCCTTTTAAGCCCCACACCCTTTCCTCATCCGGGGTAACATGGAGTTTTTCATACCGTTCTATGTTACCATCCCGTTTACACAGGTACCCGACATTGTATAGTACCTCCCCGACCAGTTCAGGGAGACTTCCTGTGATTATATTGATATTGTATGAAATGGAGAGTTTAGAAAAAGCTTCCACTACACGGTCAGTATATTTGGCCAGTTCACGGATTGCATCTGCTTCGCTCAGGTGATTAAACTCCGCCATCAGGGGGGCATTAAAAAATTCCGGGAAGAGAGCAAAATCACTCTTATAAGCACTGAGAGTATCCACAAAATATTCCGCCTGCTGCATTAAATCGGCAAAATCTTTGTACGGCCTCATCTGCCACTGAACTAATCCCAGACGGACCACACGCTTTGATGCAGTCGTTTTTTTACTGGGTTTTTCATAATATATATTCTCCCATTTCAGCAGCACGGCATATTCATTACTTACAACATCACCTTCGAGATATCCCTTAATCACACGGACCGGATGAAAGTCATTTGAAAGCTGAAAATTTAAGACGGGGTCATGTATTTCTCTTAAGCGTACTTTCTCTATATACTGCTTTGGAGTCATTTTATCGGCATATTTATGAAAGTTCGGAATTCTGCCGCCAAACTGAATGCTTTTCAGATTTAGTTTTTCACATAACTCTTTCCGGTAATCATACAATCTTCTGCCAAGCCGCAGCCCACGGAAACTTGGCTTAACAAAAATATCAATGCCGTATAGTGTATCCCCCTTAGGATTGTGGGTATCAAAAGTATAATTACCTGTAATCTGTTTGTAGGTATGCTGTTCGTCAAACTTATTGTAATCCAGAATAATTGCCAGGGCACATCCGGCTATCTGACCGTTAATTTTAATAACTACCTGTCCCTCAGGAAATTTTGTAATGAGGGTTTTAATATTACTCTCTCCCCAGATTGAATGGGGCATATGAGGATACGATTCCACCATAACCTTCCGCAAATCAGGATAATCTTCTATACTCAGATAGGTAAGTTCAACGTTTTT
>CAYYJL010000318.1:0-4098 GCA_964472245.1 uncultured Ignavibacteriaceae bacterium
CGGAATACGTTATACGTGGTAATCCTGCCAATATCCTCGGCGGACATGTTGTGCAGGGAGGCAAGGGTTTCCGCTACCTTTACCGTATGCATCGGTTCATTACGTTTCCCGCGGAAGGGGACAGGGGTCATATAGGGAGAATCTGTTTCTATGAGCAGGTGCTCAAGTGAAACCTTTGAGGCAATGGCGCGCAACTCATCTGCTTTTTTAAACGTGATATTGCCGGTAAATGAAATAAAATGGTTCATGCTTACAAGCTCACGTGCTTCTTCCAAACCTGCATTAAAACAGTGAAATTGCGCCCGCAGACCCTTACCGCAGTAGCTGCGGATGATGTTCATCATATCTTCCGTGGAGTCTCTGTTGTGGATGATAACCGGAAGGTTTAGCTCAACCGCAAGGTCCAGCTGCTGCCGGAAAACATCAATTTGTTTTTCCTTTGAGGAAAAGTCATAATAATAGTCTAATCCTATTTCGCCCACAGCAACCATTTTGGGATGTTTAAGCAGTTTGCGGAGCTCTTCAAGATATCCCGGTTCTGTTTTAGCTGCATCATGAGGATGAACTCCGGCTGCGCCGTATATCATCTCATACTTATTACAAAGCTCCAATACCTTATGTGCTGTGACCACATCGGTGGCTGGCACTATTATTTTTGTTACATTATTTTCTTTGGCTCTCCGGAGAATATCATCAATATCATTAATAAGATCATCTGAAAATAAATGTGCATGGGAATCTATATACATATCAAAAGAGAACTTCCAGGTTCAGGGTAAAACTTCTTAACGGGGAAAGATTGCCGATCATTTCCACATAATTGTAATTAAAAACATTTTTTACTGCCACACTCAGTTTAGCAGGGAGGTTAAATCCGGAAAGATTATATCCGGCACTGATATGAGAGAGATACACCTCTGTCCGTTTGTCACCTTCTTTTACCAGTCCTAATGATATAAGGTCATTATCAATTTCTGCTACACGGCTCCAGTATCTGAAATCGTAATCAACGGAAAATTTTTCGAAAGAAAATCTGAGTGCAGAATTAAACGAATACTTCGGCCTGTACTTCATTTCTTTATCCTTGCCTTTGTCTTTTGTATCCAGATACATAAAGCTGTTCTGCATATCAAGTGCAAGGAAAGGAATTTTGTTTGAGAAACCGATTTCAGCACCAGCAATGGAAGCATCGGATAAATTGGCAAATCGCACCTGACCGTCTGCCGGATCAAGTGCAGGTTCAATAAAATTTTTATAATCATTTGAAAAGAAAGAAATATCAACCGAATGCCCGGCATCAAAGTTATAATTTCCTCCCAGTTCAAGATTAAATACTGTTTCAGATTCAAGGGCGGGATTTGGTTTTATGATTAATCCGCCGACATTTGTATTGGTATATAGTTCAGCCAGCGAAGGTGCACGGAATCCTGTTCCGGCAGAAAACCTCAGAACCACATCGTCGGTTGCCTTAAAGTTTACACCTGCTTTTGGTGAAAATGCACTCTTTGCACTCAAGTCATTTGGTTTGAAATAGTCATAGCGGAATCCTGCGCTGAAAATAAATTTTTCTACTCCCTTATATTCAGACTGCATATATACGCCGGCACCTTTTGCGGTTCTGTTGCCGAATATGTTTGCTTCTGTTTTTCCGGATAATAATTCCACTCCTGTGATTGTGTTCAACTGTTCATTAATCTGATAATCAACAGAGAGGTCATTGCGGAACAGTCCTGTTTTTGAGGTGTTTGACGCAGAGGATTGATCAGCCCAATCAGTATGATAATAGGAAACCCGGTTGCTGATGAGCAAATTGGAACCAATTGCATTTTTATAAAGTATGCCGCCAAAATAACGGTCTGACCCAACACGCTGTCCCGATTCTGCATCACGGGGTACCAGCACATTTCTTGAATCTTTCCAGTATAAAAAATTTCCCCTGTTCATCTGCAGTCCGTTGGCGAGCAGGGTGAGGGATGAACCGGTTGTTAACGGGATTTCAGATTTTACAAAAAAACTGTTCCTGCGGTAATCGTCATCTTTTCTGTAGCCGTCATTATCAGATTGCGTTAAGGAAACCACCAGGTTAGCCGCGGAAAAATTCAATTTTTGCGTTACACTCATGCTTCTGAAGTACCGCTCGCTGCTGCTCCATTTCCAGATTTCTTCCTCCGGCTGGGAATAAAAGCCGCCGTTCATGCGTATATATGTTTCGTTGGCCCGCCCCTGTCCGGAGATAACATTGATAACTCCTCCGATTGCGTTACTCCCGTAAATGGAACTTGCCGCTCCTTTGATTACCTCAATCCGTTCAATAATATTCACAGGAAATATTTCCCAGATTATTTCACCGGTATCACCGGTGTACATGGGAAAACCGTCCAATGCGGTCACCACCCTGGACCCGACTCCGCGCGCATATCCGCTGGAACCACGTATGCTTACCTGATCAAGAGTCATGCTTACTCCGGGTATATACCGCAGTGCTTCATCCAAGTCGGTAATAACTTTATCCCTTATTGCCGAACCCGGCATAACAACCGCGCTGATCGGTAAATCCTTGATCTGCTGGCTGTATTTGGAAGCACTCACTACAACTTGCTCGGTTTCAATAACTTTCTCTGCCAGAGATATATTTAGCCGGAAATTTCCGCTGCCTGATATGTCAATGCTTCCTTCATAAGGAGTGTAACCAACTGCACTGACTTTAACTAAGTATTTTCCTGCTTCCAAATCTTTAATAATAAAAGAACCATCTGCATTTCCTGCTGTCCCTTTTTGAAGATCACCACTTTGCAAAATAATATTAACTCCCGGGATGGGACTGCCTTTACTGTCCGTAATGGTGCCTTGCAAGGTCGCCTGAGCAAAAAGGGGAGATGAGAATAATAGTAAAATAAATAATAAATTTTTCATGATTATTCCGGCGGTTGTGGTGGGGGATTATCAAAATCACAATGTATATCTATGCCTGTTACAAAAGAACCCGCAGGAACAACAACACTTGAAAAGTGCAATGTATCCGTGGGAATCTTATAGATACCTACCACAAACCAGTCATCCCGTATCAGGGAAAGTGCCGGTGTGGTTGAATATGCCACGGCAGCATAAGCGTATGTGCCGCCGGTAATAGAAAGTACATCATTGATTTTGTTGGTGTTGGTGTTATAGGTCCAGGAATTTGCACCGATGGGAATTGAATCGCTGACATAAGCCAGATTAAACGGATTAAAATCACCAACGGAATTCAGTGGATTCTTGAACACAACCAGATGAACCCTGGTGATGGCAGGGTCCCATGTTCCGGAAAAAGTGACCGTGCCTCCAAACCCTGTGGTTATTACTTTTTCGGGTTCGGGTTCAATGCCGCCGCTGCATCCGTTGATATAAAACAGAAGCAGAAGGAGAGATAAACACGTTCGGAGGTGTTTAGATTTGTTTCTTGTTATATACATGGTGCCCTCATTATTTCCTCACTCGTGGGAATCTGTAGTCGTTACTGTCATTAGCCCTTCCTAAACGGGTAATGTTTTTGTTAACGGGATCATACACTGCAATTTTGCCGTAACCAATCGGATCCAAATATGAGTAATATAATTTTCCGGTTGAAGAAGAAACGGAAAACTGCGGGTATACATTGTCGGTATATGCTGCTGAAGAATCAATTACCACGGTGCTGCCTGATTCCAGAAGTATTTCCTTCAGATGACCTTTTAACAGTGCGCCGGGAGAATCCTGCAGGGAGTCGGGGAGCAGCTCAAAGCAATAGATTCCGGTGTAATCAGCATTCCATACCGGAATAAGATTGTTTTTATCCTTTTCGGTCAGTAATATATCTTCCCCGGATACAGTATATCCGCTGCCGAGAAAAACGCCGAATCTGCTGTCAGATACCGGTGCGTTATATATAAAGGCACTGCCGTCTCCGTTCCATACGGGCTGGAAGACCAGATCGCCTACCTTAAATATACTGTCCTTATCGGGCAAAAATGCAAGGCATTGCTGTTTTACAGAGTTATAAAACGTGATGCCTTTGTTTTCAGGGAGCCAGGTTATGCTCACATCATCCCAAAAATCTACTTCAACAAGATGCAGCGGTTT
>CAYYJL010000319.1:0-4088 GCA_964472245.1 uncultured Ignavibacteriaceae bacterium
CATCAGAGAGTTTAAGGTTTCCTGATATATATCGGGAAACCTGACAGTATCATCCTAAGGTGATACCGGTTCTTCAGCTTCCAATGTAAATAAATCCTTAATTGCGGAAAACTCACTCCCGTTGGCATTAATGTGGAAAAACTCATTGCAGGTTTTGTCATACCTGTAATCTTTGGCGTATTCTTCAATGTTTTGAGAAATCTCCCTCAGTGCCCGTGCAATATATATAACCTCATCATCTGTCATAGTTGGGTGGAGAGAAATACGAACCCAGCCCGGTTTTTCGGATAAATCACCCGAATCAATTTTATCAGTAATTGTCTTTGAACGGGATGGATCTACATGCAATAAAAAATGGCCGTAGGTACCAGCACAAGAACAGCCGCCCCGTGATTGAATACCGTATTTATCGTTCAGCAGTTTTACTGCAAGATTGTAGTGTATGTTCTCCAGATAAAAGGAGATTGCCCCAATCCGCTTGCGTAAATTATTAGCCAAAAGATGGAGTCCGGGGATTGATTCAAACTCCTTGAAGAGCAGATCCACCAGTTCCTCTTCTCTCTGAACCATGAGTTCCGGATTCATTTCTTCTTTTAATTTAATTGCCAGTGCCGCTTTGATAGTCTGGAGAAACGGGGGAGTTCCGCCATCCTCACGCGCTTCAATATTATTAACAAACTTATGTCCGCCCCAGGGATTTGTCCAATCAACGGTTCCTCCGCCGGGATGATCTGGAACCTTGATCCGGTATAGGTTGGAGTTGAAAATTAAAATACCCGGTGTTCCAGGACCGCCTAAAAACTTGTGAGGGGAAAAGAAGATGGCATCGAGTCTCTCTTCGTGGTCAGCCGGATGCATATTGATTTTCTCATAAGGTGCATTGCATGCAAAATCTATGAAGCACAATCCGCCGTGTTGATGCATAATTTTTGCTAACGTGTGATAAGGTGTTCTGATACCTGTTACATTGGAACATGCCGAGAACGAGCCGATTTTTAATTTCCGGGACTCGTATTTTTTTAGTTCAGTTTCCAAATGCTCAGGGTTAACTGTACCATCCTTACCCGGCGGAATAACCACGACATCGGCAAGAGTTTCTTCCCAGGTTGTCTGATTGCTGTGATGTTCAATATGAGTTACAAACACAACCGGTTTAAATTCGTCCGGCAGATTGAAATAGTCTGAAAGGGGTTCGGGGACACGCAGCCCCAGGATTCTGATGAACTTGTTTACGGGGCCGGTCATGCCTGAACCCGTGCAAATGAGCACATCATTTTCATCCGCATTAACATGTTTCTTAATGATGCTTCGGGCTGTTGCATACGATTTGGTCATAAATGTGCCGGTAACGGAGGATTCAGAATGTGTGTTTGCTACCCAGGGACCAAATTCTTTGGCAAGTTTTTCTTCGATTGGACCGTATAATCTGCCGCTTGCTATCCAATCTGCATACAATACTCTCTGCTCACCGTAAGGAGAGGTAAAACTTGCGTTGTTCCCCACAATGTTTTGCCTGAACTTTTGAAAGTATGCCTGCAGATTGCTCATAAAATTTCCTGAATTTAATAAACGAAGTTAGTGAACCCCAACCATAAAAGAAAACGGAGTCCGGCGGCATGTGCCACGGGACTCCGTTAATATAAGTAATTATTTACAATATCTATTCTTTTTGATAAACGCCGTGGCAGTCCGGACACTGATTAATCTCGACACCTTTATTCAGGTTAGAAGGGTGCACAAAGGGGAGTCCCTGCAAAGAAACCAATTCAGCTTCGTTGCCGATTTTTTGACCGATGATAGTATGACAGATATTACAATCAGCTGAGATAACTTTACCCTCCGGTGATGCGTGTTTACCATCGTGACAGCGGAAACAACCTTCATAATACATGTGACCCAGATTATTAGGGTATTTTTTCCAATTCACTTTCATGGTGGGGAAGTAATTATTTGAATAGATTTCCTGCACGCCTGCAATTGCCTCAGTTATTAACTCTTTTTTTGTTTTCATTACCTCCGGATAGGAAGCGGTATAGAAATTAATAATGTGTGATTCAATTTTCTTTAGTGCTTCTTCGGTTGAAAAGTATTCACGTTCCAGCACTTCCATGGAAATACTTTTGATATAGGGGAGCGAAGAACTGATAACCCCAGAAGTCATGAATTTGTTAAGCATTTTATCGGGCTGGTTGTATATATGAGCCGGCCGGTTGTGGCAGTCGATACAATCCATTTTTCTCAGATGATCTCCCGTAGGCACTTTACCCTTTGCATCAGCTGTAGTGTAAATGGTTTCGTTCCCCTGTTTATCCACTGCCTTTACCCATGGAATGGTCTGTCTGCTTTCATCTTCTGTATAATAATATATATCATTAAGGATGTTCATATGCCAGTGAATTCCATTAGATACTCCGGTTTCCCTTGATCCGCCGCCAACCTGCATCAGCATGGTGAGGGAATGAAGAGTATTGGATTCATCCGATAAATAGTAATTGCCTGAAACCTTTTTTTCGCTGAAGAAATGTTTCGGCCAGTGGCACTGTTCGCAGGTATGCTGTGCGGGGCGCAGGTTTTTAATAGGTGTTTCAATAGGGCGGGAGTATTTATTGAATAAAACGGAATATACCTGATAAGCACCGGAAATTTTTGACTGAACAAACCAGTCTGCACCGGGTCCGATATGGCACTTTGCGCAACCTACTCTGGAATGCGCAGAATTTTGGTACGCTATATATTCCGGATGCATCACCGCATGGCACATGGTACCGCAAAATTCGTCCGAATCAGTATATTCATATGCCTTAAAGCTTCCAAATGCGGAAAATACCAGGAGCAGAATGGTAACCACAGTAAACATTGCTGCTGCAGTGCGGTGTTTGGGGTCATTCAGATTCAGCACGGGCAGCTTACGCTCTATCGGCTCACCACGTTTTTTTTTGAGATGTTCCCGCCAGACAGAAAACGCAACCAACAGCAGGCCGCAGATCATAATGGCCGGTAGTATTATGAAAGCGATGATACCCATATACGGTTTTGTTTCGTGAGCGAAAAACTCAAGCCCCATTAAAAAGAGGATTAAGCCAAACGAAATAGAGGCAATGGCAAACCCGGCAATTGAAAGCGGAGCATAAAACGACTGTGGGAGTTTACGTAACATAGCATTACACCTTATTTCGGTTGTTCTTCACTTGGTTCTGTTTTTTCAGAAGAATTTGTGTTTTCTTCCGCACTATTTTGTTCTTTAATTCTTTCAAGTTCCAAAGGATGTTCTTCGGCCATTTCTTCTTCAGTAATCGTACCTTTAATCCAGGCGAGACTCATCGGATATACATCAGGATTAAAAAGAACAAAGTAAAAATGCCAAACCACGATGGAAAGGAATGCAAGCCAT
Organism: uncultured Ignavibacteriaceae bacterium; assembly: GCA_964472245.1. GTDB lineage: Bacteria > Bacteroidota > Ignavibacteria > Ignavibacteriales > Ignavibacteriaceae > H2-BAC3. The sequence continues at coordinate 3,392 of CAYYJL010000319.1, forward strand.
GCCTCATAGTAGTGAACGGTTCTTGCAATATCCCAGCCAAGCTTGGAAAGCAGATTCATAAATGTATTATCAAACCACATGATAAAACCGGTAACGGTCATCACAATGGTTCCCCAGATCAGTGCCCAGTATTCAGCTTTTTCGACATAGCTGAACCGGTCCAGTTTTGGTTTTTCGCTGCTGAGTCCAAGATTATATCTAACGACGCCGATGGCATCTTTTGCATCCTGCAGGCGCGGCAGCAAATCACGTAGCAATTGTTTGCCTCTGGGAACGACTAATATATAGTACACATGGTAAAGCGATGCGGCCACCATCACTACTGCGGAAATTCTGTGAATGATGCTGCGCAGCTCGAATGCGTGTTCGCTGATATTACGGATGGAAACAACCCACCAGGCATTTGGGAAACGGAGCATAAAACCGGTAATAACCAGAAGCATAAAGCTGACTACAAGGGATATATGCTGTATTCTCTCATTCAGGGACATCCTCAGGTATAAAGCATGACCATGCTGTTCGTGCTTGATTAAGCCCCGTTGCTTCATCTTTTTAATTTTTGATTTCTTAACAAAATCAATAAAGTTATGCAGGAACATTCCGCCGATTGTTACACCGATAATAAGCAGGTTTCCAAATGCGATGTAATATAGAATCGGTTCATACTCTTTTTCGAGTGTAACATGGATTTTACCCA
>CAYYJL010000320.1:0-4085 GCA_964472245.1 uncultured Ignavibacteriaceae bacterium
CCTTACCATAGAGGATAACGAGACCCTTGTTATCATCGGGCGCAGCGGCTGCGGCAAAAGCGTAATGCTGAAGCATATCGTGGGTCTGCTTTTTCCGGATGAGGGAGAGGTGCGGGTGCGGGGCAAGCTGATAAAGGAGCTTAACCAAAGAGACTTATACGAAGTCCGTCTGATGTTCGGCTTCCTGTTTCAGGGGGCTGCGCTGTTTGACTCCATGACTGTAGAGGAAAATGTTGCTCTGCCGATGGTGGAATCCGACAACAAATTTACACAGGCGGAGATGGATAAGGCGGTGGCTGAAAAATTAGAAATGGTGGGTCTGCCCGGTATTCAAAAGAACAAGCCGTCAGAGCTTTCCGGCGGAATGAGAAAGCGTGTGGGGCTGGCGCGTGCGCTGATCACCAACCCGCAGTATATATTGTATGATGAACCGACCACGGGGCTGGACCCCATCATGTCGGATAATATTGACGACCTGATCCGGGAGCTTGCTGATCGGCTGAAAGTTACTTCCATTGTTGTTACGCATGATATGTTCAGCGTAAAAAATGTTGCAGACCGTGTTGCCATGATGCATCTGGGCAAAGTATATTACACCGGGTCGCCTGATGATTTATTAACATCATCGGATGAAGTTATTTACGATTTTATAAAGAGAACAGAAACCATCTAATTTCACGTAGTACCGCAGTGCTTTAGTTCTGTCAGACTAACTGCGGTATGTGTAATCAGTATCGGGACGGAGTGGTTAACAGAAGAAAATCTTTCATACTAACGGCAATATTTATCTGCCTGCTTGGGGGAGCGGAGTCATATGCCCAGACTCCGGTGGATAGTATTCTCATCTACAAGACCATTCAGGAAGCCGACCAAATCCGCAGAATTATAAGGGATAATTTTTCACTTCTTTCCGATGCCCAGGAGCAGCAAATCCGTATATATGATTCACTTGCAGCCGTTATAGAAGATTCAGGCGGAAGCAATGTCGCGGCAAAGTATTATATGAAATCCGGTGATATACTTTTCCGTGCTGGGTTATATGCCCGTGCGGGGGAAGAATACCTCAGGTCTGCAGAAAATGCACTGAAGACGGATGATTCTGCGGCGGCAGCAGCTGCCTATATGCGCATCGGCAGGGTATATTATTTTGCAAGCACGGGAGATTTTAATCAGATGTACAAAAAAGCGTATGAATATATACGCAACAGCAGGGATAAACAAACGCATGTATTTTCACTCTATCTGCAGAACCTTTTTGAGGAAAATAAAGAAAGAAAAAACCGGCGCATCAATCAGATTATTGCCATGCAGCGGGAGATACTCAGCGAAATGCCTGATGACTCAACCGCACTGGAACGTATGGGGGTATATCTTAACGCCGCAAGCAGGCCTGCTGAAGCCATAGCTTATGCCAAAAGAGCCGGAAACCCATGGAGCACAGTTGTATATATCAACAACGCAGGGTATAATGAAGTGCTCAGGGGAAATTACCGCGCCGCGGAGCCATACTTTTTGCAGTCGTATGAAATCTGCAAGCAGGAGCGGTTCCTGACTCTCATCCGCAACACAGTTGAAAATCTTGGACGCGTATATTCTTTTTTGAACCGCAAAGAGCTTTCCATTTCTTATCTCTATCTCATGCACTTTTTTGAGGAGATTATTTTTGAAAAGAGATTCGTCCTGCAGTCCTCCGAGTTTGAAGTAAAGCTGCGTACCAAAGAAAAGGAGCATGAAAATCAGCTGCTCCGCCGGGAACAATCCGCACTGGAAGTAAAACTGGAAAGTGAAAAGCAGGAGAATATACTTTACTCTATCCTACTGGTGGTGGTTATCTCCTCTGCGTTTATACTTTACCGGAGCCGTGTTAAGCTTGCCAAAACAAATAAAGCGCTGGACAGGCAGAATGAGCAGATACGCCGGCAAAAAACCGAGCTGGAAGATTTAAATATAGATTTGCTGGAGAGTGAATCCAAACTCCGCTTTGCTCAGAGGACGGCACGGCTGGGCAATTGGAGCTGCAACATAAGCACCAAGGAATGTTCTGTCTCAAAATACTTTCCCGGGCTTACCGATACTGAAACCATAAAAGACGTGCAGTCCTTTTGCGATACATTGCTGCAAAACATTCATCAGGAAGATTATGCAGCAGCGGAAGCATTTTTCCGTAATTTGGAAAATGAATCAGCACATGAAATTACCGTCCGCATGAAGGGAGACGATGATGTTACCTGGATGCACGTAAAAAGAACGGTGGTTAAAAACAACGATGGGCAGCCGGTGGAAATTGTCGGCACTATGCAGGATGTTACGGAAGCAAAACTTGCCGAGGAAAATAAAATAAAGATGGCGGCACAGCAGGCATTTACCGAACAGCTGATAGAATCTCAGGAAGAAGAGCGCAAACGCATTGCCGGAGATTTGCATGAAAGCATCGGGCAGGAGATACTGCTGATTAAAAACAGGGCGCTGCTTGCCTCACAGGATGAAGAGCAGGGGCTGCGCGCAAAAAATCTGTTTGATGAAATTAATAAAGCATCGGCGCAGGCACTCAGTCTTGTACGGGAAATTGCATTTGACCTGCGTCCCGCAAATATAGAACTGCTGGGTCTTGTTGAAGCTGTTAAGGGAATGCTGCAGAAGATAGAATCCTTATCCGGCATCATGATTGAGTTTAATGCAGAGTATGGCAATGATACGGTTCTGCCTAGGGAGGAGATTCATATATACAGGATTATTCAGGAGGCGGTTAATAACATTGTTAAACATTCCGGCGCTGATTATGCGGAAATTACCCTGCAGGGCAAAGCGGGCGGGGTTGCTCTGCTGATTGCCGATAACGGAAAAGGATTCAGCAATAATAAACCAAGCAGCAAGGGGTTCGGTCTTAACAGCATCCTGAACCGGGTATCATTGCTCGGCGGAACATGCAGTTTTGACCAAAGGAACGGCGGGGGGACAATCATAACAATATATATCCCCGGAGAAAAACATGGATAAACATTTATCCCTGGTGATTGCAGATGATCATCCTGTCTTTTTGCGCGGGCTGGAAGGCATTCTGGAAAAGCACAAGTGGATATCAATTGCGGCGCGTCCGCAGGACGGCGAAGCGGCACTTGAGGCAATCCGCACACTGAAGCCGGATATAGCCATTATTGATTTATATATGCCCCGAATGGACGGCGTTAAGGTTGTAACTGCGGTTATGCAGGAACAGCTCCCCACTAAAATGATTATACTCACCATGCATAATGATGAGCATTTGGTGAGGTCCCTTTTTGCACTGGGGCTGCAGGGATATATACTGAAGGAAAATGCCATCGCAGAAATTATACAGTGTATAGAAATTGTAGCTGCCGGCAGGGTGTTTTACAGCCCGCAGGCGGCATCATATCTGCTGAATAAAAGTGAATCCGCCGGAGCGGATAAGGCAAAACTCACTCCAACAGAAATGAAAATTCTGGAATTAATCGGACAGGAGAAATCATCCCAGCAGATTGCCCGGGAGCTGTTTCTGAGTGATAACACCATACGTAACCATCGTGCCAATATCTGCAAAAAGCTGGGCATCAGCGGTAACTTTGCATTAGTGCGGTATGCACTAAAAATGAAGGAAAATAAAGGCAGTCTCTTGTAACGTGTACTTGCACAAAGCGGGGTAAATGAGGTAATACGGGTTGCACGATATAGTATCCGGGTACTATTGATTATAGAAAGAAGTGCTGCTGAAATAGAAGCAAGTTACGGGGTTGAAATAAGCGGAGCAACTTCCGGACTGGTGGCATATTACCGTCTGAATGAAACCTCCGGCACCACGGCTGACGACCAGACTTCAAACGCTTATGATGGTACACTCAATAATTTTGCACTCACCGGATCCACCTCCAATTGGATATCAAGCGATAATCCCTTTCCTGTGGAGTTGACATCGTTTGATGTGAAGCGCCGGGGCAGTGAAGCAGTTTTATCCTGGGTAACAGCCACAGAGGTGAATAATTACGGATTTGAAGTAGAGCGGAAGGGTTTTACAGATACCGATAACGATGCATGGCAGAAGATTGGGTTTGTTGCCGGCAGCGGAAACA
>CAYYJL010000321.1:0-4078 GCA_964472245.1 uncultured Ignavibacteriaceae bacterium
TTCTTCCCCTTCTTTTCACGGACACCATTGCGGTAAAAGTATTCACTTACCAGAACTCCGTCAAAGCTGTATGCTCGTTCATATTTTTCGAAATCCAGTTTTTTACCGAATGCATCAAAGCGGAGCCGGTCGGTAATTTCACCATTACGGTATTTGTCTTTCACACGTATATCACCGGCCGTATCGTAAAAATACGCTTCCCCTTCCAGTTTGTCATTCACATAATAGGCCTCAATTGCTATCTTGCCGTTTTCATGATATACAAGCGCTTTGCCGTTCATCTTGCCGCGGAAAAATGTCCGCTCTACTTCCTTGCCGCCTTTAACAAAATACGTAACGGATATACCTTCCAGCAGCCCGTTGACAAAATTCCATTCCCCCTGCAGCTCACCGCTTTTATAGTATGTTTTGGTGATTCCTTCCAGGACACCCAGATTGTACAGCTGCTCTGCCCACAGCTCACCTGATTCATGATACCATTTGGATACTCCCTCCTTTTTTCCCATGGAATAATTCCATGCAATGCTCAGCAGACCGTTATCAAAGTACCAATAGGAAACGCTGTCCTCCAGCCCATCTTTAAAGTACCATTGTTTCCACATTCTTCCATTGGGAAAAAACTCGATATATGAGCCATGGAGTTTACCATTCACATATTCCCCCTGTGATTTAATCATCCCATTCTCATGGTATGATTTTTTTATCTCAACTTCCTGTCCCTGCACCGGATTGCTGTATATAACAACAAACAGAAACAGGAACATAATATTCCTAAACACGGGCAACTATATTTTTCTTCCGATAACTTTTGCTATCATATTAATCTGACTCATCAGTTCCTTAAACTGTTCCGGCAGTAATGCCTGCGGCCCGTCGGAAAGCGCTTTCTCCGGTTCATGATGCACTTCCACCATAATACCGTCAGCTCCTGCAGCAACGGCGGCGCGTGCCAGCGGAATAACTTTATCACGGAGCCCAACAGCGTGGGAAGGGTCTGCTATTATCGGCAAGTGGCTTCTTTTCTGCACAACCGGTATTGCGGATATATCAAATGTGTTCCGGGTGAACGTTTCAAAAGTCCTGATTCCCCTTTCACAGAGTATTACCTCCTTGTTTCCACCGGAAAGTATATATTCTGCCGACATCAGCAGTTCTTCAATAGTGGCTGAAAGTCCGCGTTTCAGCAGCACAGGTTTGCCTGCCTTGCCGAGTTCCTTCAATAGGGAAAAGTTCTGCATATTTCTGGCACCTACCTGATATATATCAGTATATTTTCCTATCAGGGAAATCTGTGCCGGCTCCAGTATTTCCGTAACCATAAGCAGATTATGCGCATCTGCTGCTTTCCGCATCAGTTCCAGCCCGGTTTCACCAAGTCCCTGAAATGAATACGGAGACGAGCGCGGCTTGAATGCACCGCCTCGCAATACCTTACCGCCAGACTTACTCACAATTTCCGCCAGCCGGAAAATCTGATCTTCGCTCTCTATCGAACACGGTCCGGCCATGACAACCACTTCATCTCCGCCGAACACAACATTCTTAATCTTGATCTGTGTATTATCTTTCTGAAACGAACGGCTTGCCAGCTTAAACGGTTCCGTTATCCGGTACACTTCAGAGACACCATCAAGCAGTTTAACTTTGCGCGTGTCAAAATCCGGCTTCACGCCGATTGCTCCGAGCACTATCTGCTCTTCACCGGTGGATTTATGAACGGCAAAGCCGTAGTCTTCCAGGTGTTTAATAATATTTTCTAACTGGGGCTGCGTTACATTTTTTTCGAGAACTACTACCACAAAACTTACTTTCTCTTAATCGTGAAATTTTTTCTCACCGGCACTTATTTCAAACGCCAGATGATCTTCTTTGTTTGGTACTGCACAGGAAAACCGCGCACTGTATGCACAGTAAGGGTTATATGCTTTATTAAAATCAATGGTATATACATGTGCCGGATCTTCATGTAATTCAAAATCAAGATATCTGCCGACACCGTAGGTGGTTTTATTGGTGGTCTCATCCGTAAACCACAAAGCTGCATATTCCTCACCGGAACGGCTTCTCCCTTTGTAAACATTCATTTTGTATTCCTTGTTCCGGAAATTCAGGGTCAGATATCCGTACCGGATATATTTCCTTGCTTCCCCTTTTGTTCCCATAACGGTAACAGAATCAGCTGTGGGATAGGGTGTAACCGTACTGTTAAATACAAACTCCGGGTTTACATCATAGTAATGAAGCGGTGCCCAGTGTGCAGCAGTATCCTGGCTGAACGGGGAGCCGGGGGAATTCTTCATCTCCTCATCTTTTTCCTTACGGAGCTTTTCAATCTCTGATATATACGCTTTGGTTTCTTCCGTCAGCTTTTCACCGCAGCCGGTTGCCAGAAATACAAATAACAATAATAATACAACAGATAAATATCTCATCAGTTTTCCTTTAAACTTTCCTTCAGTTTGTGAAGTTCATTCAATGCATCCATCGGAGTCATGGAATCAATTTTAATATCGTGCAGTTTTTGCCGCAATTTATCATCCTTAATCTCGAACAGACTTAACTGCGGAATGTTTTCCGCGGTTTTTTTCATTGTCTGGCGGACTTTCTTTTCCTCATGCGGCGTCAGCTCTTTGGATTCCAGATTCGCAAGAATTTCTTTCGCCCGGTTGGTCACATACGGCGGCAGCCCTGCCATCTTTGCCACCTGTATGCCGTAACTGTGGTCTGCCCTGCCAGGCGTTACCTTATGCAGGAAAATCACCTTGTCACCGTGTTCGATAACTTCAACCTTGTAGTTCTTAATCCGCTCAAACAACGATTCCATTTCATTGATTTCATGATAATGGGTAGCACAGATTGTTTTGTCCGCTATCCGGGGATTCTCGTGCAAATATTCTGTAATTGCCCAGGCGATGGAAAGCCCGTCAAAAGTACTCGTCCCCCTGCCGATTTCATCCAGTAGAATCAGACTCTTTTCCGTTGCGTTATTTAATATATTGGCGGCTTCCTGCATTTCAACCAGAAATGTGCTTTCACCTGAAGATATATTGTCTGATGCACCCACCCTGGTAAAGATGCGGTCAACAACTCCTATTCTCGCCTTTTTTGCCGGTACAAAGGAACCGATTTGAGCCAGCAGGACAATAAGTCCTGTCTGCCGCAGATAGACAGATTTACCCGCCATATTCGGCCCGGTCAGCAGAATAATCTGTGTGTTTTCATTATCCATCACACAGGAGTTCGCCGTATATTTTTCTCCAGGCTTCAGGATTTGTTCCACAACGGGGTGTCTCCCCTCGCTGATTTCCAGCACAGATGAATCATCAATTTCCGGCTTCACATATTTATATACATCGGCGCATTCGGCAAAGGAAAGGCAGCAGTCAACCAGTGCAATCTGCCGCGCATTTTTATATATATCCTCAGCTGAAACAGCTGCCTGATTCCGCAGTTCCTGAAACAACTGCTGCTCCAGTGTTGCAATCTTTTCGTCCGCAGTCAGGATTTTATCTTCATACTCTTTCAGTTCAGGTGTGATAAACCGCTCGGAACCTGCCAGTGTCTGCTTGCGTATATACGAAGCAGGCACTTTATCCTTATTTGCATTGCTGATTTCTATGTAATAACCAAATACGCGGTTGTAACTTACCTTAAGGGAACCGATTCCCGTTCGCTCCCGCTCATCCTTCTGCAGTTTAGCAATCCAGTCCTTACCGTGGAAGGAGATTTCCCGCAGTTCATCCAGCTCTGCGCTGTAACCGTCACGTATATATCCCCCCTCTGCGAACGAGGCAGGAGGGTTTTCCACAACAGCCCGCTCTACCAGATCAACCAGATGCTGCAGGAGTATAAATCCGCTGCTTAATGAGGCAATATCAGGATTACCAGCGCGAACCAGTTCCTCTTTAATTGCCGGAATCTTTGCCATTGAGTTTTTGAGTGCTATCACTTCTCTCGGTGTAGCTCGTCCCGTACAAACTTTGGAAATCAATCGTTCCGGGTCACCTGTTTCAGCAAGCAATTTCTGCAATCGTTGGCGGAGTTCCCGGTCTTCATAAAATCCTGCAACAAGCCGCTG
>CAYYJL010000322.1:0-4077 GCA_964472245.1 uncultured Ignavibacteriaceae bacterium
AATCCGCCCGGTTTTAAGGCATTGGCAAAGTTTGAAAAAACCGTTACATCATCATGTATATGTTCCATAACATCTACACAGACGATCAGGTCAAATTTTTCCTTGTGGTTAACGGCAGTGAGGTCTTCCACGGCAAAGGAGACGCCGGAGATATTTCGTGAAGTGAAAAACTCCCGGCAATCGTTAATCCAATTCTCCTTAACGTCCACGGCAAAAATTGAGCAGGGTTGTAAATTCCTGCTCATGAAATATGTATACTGTCCGTAACCGGAACCGGCATCATATATAGAAAGATTCCGGTCTTTTGTTACCGACCTTAGATGACGGAGTTCACGGCGGACAAACCAGGAACGGAGAAACATTAAATCCAGCAATTTATAAAAAGCCACTCTGAGCAGAGGGGCTTTTTTAATAACGGATGCGAATATATCTTTTACGGGATCGTAATGCATCCGTTGTTAATTGGATTTTTCTTTAATGTTATATTCTTTATCGCTTTGGAAATTATGCACCATCAGTTCACCGAGCAATCCGGTTGAAAAGAACTGCACGCCCACGATGATAAGCAGCATACCCAAAAACAGCATCGGTCTGTTGCTGAGCGGCTGGCCCATAATCCATTCGTAGGTCAGATAACCGTTTACTCCTATGCCTGCAAAAGTTGCAATGGCACCAAGGAATCCGAATAAGTGCATCGGCCGCTTTATATACCGGGTGAGGAAAACCACAGTCAGCAGGTCAACAAATCCCTTAAAGAATCTGGATATACCAAACTTGGTTTTGCCGTACATTCTCGGATGATGACGTACTTCCACTTCCGTAACGGAAAAGCCGTTCCAGTGAGCAAGCACGGGCATATATCTGTGGAGCTCTCCATACACCAGTATGCTGTCTGCTGCTTCCTTGCGGTAAGCTTTTAAGCCGCAGTTGAAATCATGGATCTTAATGCCGCTGATTACACGGGTGGTGAAATTAAAAAATTTGGATGAAAACTTTTTAACAAACGGGTCGAAGCGTTTTTTCTTCCAGCCGGAAACCAGATCGTATCCTTCATTCAGTTTGCGGATAAGATGCGGAATTTCCTTCGGGTCATCCTGCAAGTCAGCATCCATGGTAATAATAATACCGCCGGTTGCTGCTTTAAAGCCCATCTGCAGAGCCGCGGATTTGCCGTAGTTTTTCTGGAAGGATATATACTTGCTGCGCCTGTCCACGCGGCAGATTTCCCTGATTCTCACTAAAGATTTATCCGTGCTGCCGTCATCAACAAAAACAATTTCATAAGGGCGGCGTGTATTTTCAAATACGTTGCGGATTTGAGAATACAACGGCTTTATGGATTCTTCTTCATTATATAAAGGTATAACGATGGAGATTCTGTCATTTGTATATGGTTTGTGCAATGAGTGCTGACGCGGTTTTGCATCATCCTGGTTTTGGTCCTGATTCTGATTTTTATCATCACGCTGGCGGTTTTCAACACGCCGGACTCTTTCCGGGCGGTCATGCCGTCTGTTTTGACGTTCGCCCTGCGGGGCTGATTCTGACGACCGGGGTCTGCTTTCAGTTTCTTCAGACTGCTGTGCGGGAGCATTTGCAGAGGATTCTGAACGGTTTGGGTTACGCTGCCTTTGGTTCGGATTCCGTTTACGGTTATTTTGTCTCCGGTTGTTCTGATTGCGGCGCTCCTGGCGTCTTTCATTATCATTATCCGGCTGATTAGCAGAGGGGTTCTCTTTTTCGGAAGAAGCCGGGTCTGTAGATTTTTCCCTTGCAGCAGATGACTCGTTATTACCGGTTTCCGGTTTTGGCTGTCTGTTGGACTGTTCATTGCCTGCTTCGCGTGGTTTACTTTCCTCAGAGGAGGCATTTTTTTCCGGAGCCGGATTGCGGCTTTCGGATTCAGGTTTTTTCTGATTTTTCCCGAAATTATAAGCATCCAGTCTGCCGGCATTGGGGTCAGACTCATTCTGCTGACCGCGGGGAGTGAATTGTTTTGTTTGACCTTCAGAATCAGTGCTGCGGTCTTCCCGGCGATTTTCCTGTTGAAACTCCGTTTGAGGGGAGTTTTCGTTCCGCTGACCGCGTGGCGAAGAATCGTCTGCCGGAGAAGCCGGCCGGCCTTCATTCCTTTCAGCGGAATCTTGGTTTTCGTTCAAGTGATTGTTCCTAATTTATTGAAATAATTAGGCAAATTACGGGAATAATCGGCTAAAATCAATGATTCTTTCAGTACCGTTCATAAGCCGGAAAAACCGCAAAAAAGTCAATTTGTTGATGTATCAAGCAATTCATCCCGTCATTTTAACCGATGGTCAGCATAAACATCCATTAAATCAAATCCGGGCTTTAAGAAACTGCTTCTGAGCTAATTTAACGCAGTTAAATACAAAAATTATCATTATTTTTCAGCGGCAAATCAATTAACACGATTGCGATAAAAACCAATAATAAGAAGGACCCGGCCGGCTCAATGATGTTTGACCTGATGCAGCACCGGGAAAGAGTGTACTGGGCCTGCCAGGGAGGCGGCTGGGGTATCTACTTTCTGGTGAATCTTCTCCTTTCCGTCAGTTATGAAGGATTTCAGTGGAGAAACTTTATTCTTCTATTATATATGGGAATTACCGGATTAGCCGCTACGCATACGCTGCGCTCCCTCATCAAAAAAAACCGGTGGGTAGAGCTGCACTGGAAAACGCAGCTTAAAAAAGCACTCACTTCCACAATCCTGACGGGCGCACTAATAACCGCACTTATTTTTATGGTGATTGAGTTCGGCGGGCTGTATGATATGAAAAAGGTTTCCACAGCAATGGTGCTGGGTAATTTTTTTAATATTACGATACTCCTGCTGCTTTGGATGGCTGCTTACTTTGCATTCCACTATTTTGAAAATTACAGGACCTCTGAGATAGAACGCCTTGTGTGGGAAGCGGCAGTTAAGGATTTTGAATTAAAAACGCTGAAATCCCAGTTGAATCCTCATTTTATGTTTAACGCAATGAACAGTATCAGATCCCTGATTGAGGAAAATCCGGGCCGCGCCAAAACCGCAATTACGCAGTTATCTAATATATTCCGCTACTCGCTTAAAATTGAGCGGACGGAAACGGTTCCTTTGGAAGATGAAATGAAAACGGTGGAGGATTATCTTGCATTGGAGAAGGTCCGCTACGAGGAACGGCTCAGATATACACTGCAAATGGAAAGCACAGTCCGCAGCGTGGAAATACCGCCGATGATGATACAAACCCTGGTGGAAAATGCCATTAAACACGGTATTGCAAAAAACACAGGCGGCGGCAGTATTGATATATCCGCCGTGCGGAACGGCAATTTTCTCGAAATTCGTATATATAATTCCGGCCGCGTTAGCCGGGAAGATCTTATGAACGCAAAAGGGTTCGGCATAGCCAACACCAAACAGCGTTTACACATCCTCTATTCAGGTAAAGCAGAGTTCACGCTCTCAGAGGATGAAGGAATTGTTAAAGCAGAAATAAAAATACCAACCGGAGAATAAACATGAAAGCCCTTATTGTTGACGACGAAAGACTTGCCCGTACCGAACTGACACGGCTGCTTGCACCTTTTAAGGAAATTGAAATAGCAGGTGAAGCAGTTAATGCAGATGATGCCATTGAAAAAATAAATGCCCTTAGGCCGGAGATTGTTTTCCTGGATATACAGATGCCGGGAAAAACAGGATTTGAAATGCTTGAGGAACTGGATAATGTGCCCCATGTGATATTTACCACCGCATACGATGAATATGCAATCAAAGCGTTTGAATACAATGCACTTGACTATCTGCTGAAGCCAATTGAGCCGAAGCGTCTTGAAGATGCCATCAAGCGGGTGCTGAAACGCCAGGCAGGAGAGGAAGCTGAACTGCCGACGGGAATCCTGAAGGCGGAAGATCAGGTATTTGTAAAGGATGGTGAAAAATGCTGGTTCGTAAAGTTGGAAGAAGTGCGTTTGTTTGAATCTGAAGGCAACTACGTACGTATATATTTTAACGATAACAAACCGTTGATTCTGAGAACGCTTAACTACCTGGATGAACGACTCGAT
>CAYYJL010000323.1:0-2922 GCA_964472245.1 uncultured Ignavibacteriaceae bacterium
CTGGCAAAATTCAGATTAAATCCGGGATAATCAACCAGCACTGCACTGGTGATATTGTGCTCCATTGCCTCCCGCATCAGCTTGTTCTGTACCTTTTTAATAAAGGGTATATGTTTTATAACCTCTATAAATCCGAGGAATGCCATGCGCTCGATATGCTCAACCAGAACAACACCTTCCTCACGCATCCTGTCACCCCCAATGCCGTAAAAACGGATACCCGGAGAGTGTTGGTTAATCCTGTTAACCAGCGCTGAGGCATGATTGTCTCCGGAAACTTCTCCGGCCACAATTAAAACATTAACTGGTTTACTGTTATCCAAGTTTTCTTACAAAATAAATAATAAGCAGTGTCAGTGTTACAAATACTATTGCCTGCAACGTTCTCCGCTCGGAACGAAGCCCCGCCTGCAGACTCTGTGGCGGCTGTACAACGGTTTCTTTTTTCCACGGTGTAAGACGCGGTATAAAGCGGGGAACATTTTTGCAATAGTCCGCATAATCATCACCAAACGTTTTTGCCAGATAACCTTCCTCGGTTTTTACTATTACATGATACTGCCATGCAAAAAACACCAGTGCGGCAATCGGCAGATATGGCATCAGTGCATTTGAAAAAACTCCGAACCCGACGTATATAAGGATGTTACCTACATACAACGGATTGCGGACGTATCCAAACGGCCCGCTGATAATCAGGTAGGTGCCGCCTACTGTGCCGGTTGTTCTGGTTTCGCTGCCTGCCCAGGTAACGCCCCAAAGCCGTATCAGCTCTCCCGCTATGACAATAACGGAGCCCGCGAGTATACTATACGTATGGCTTTCTGCATAAAGAAACATCACCAGCAAAAACGGTATCGGCGTATAACTGCGATATTTAAATACGGTGTCGTAAAATCCTGCCATAATCTTTCCTTTATTCTTTTTCAACCAAGTTTATACAGCTGCTTCCTCAGGGAAACAGCCCGGTGAAGTTTTTTTAGTTTTTTCTGATCTATCAATTCTGACAGCCGCAGTATCACATCACGGAAATTCCTGTACCTGAAATAAGAAATCCGCTCCCTCTCGCAATGCTTCAGCAGCGCATCCTTTGCAAACACATAATCGGCATATTCAGCCGGGCATGTATCAGATGATCCGTTGCCTATATATACGGTTATATCATCATCACTGCTCCGGGAAACCAGATGATTCCGTTTGCAGTTAGCACACAGCCGGCATTCCTCATCTGTATAGGGGAACATCGGCTGCAGTTTTCCCTCAGGATTTACCCGCAGTTTGTTGGCAAATACAGTAAGATGTGAGAGAGTATGTTTAGCCAAAATGGGCTTTATATATTCTTCAAACCCGTCACTGATAATTATTGCGGGCAAATTTCTGGTGGCACAGAATTCAAGAAAATCTTTAAAACCGGCATCAATCTCAATGCCATTAGCTATTTCAAGAATTTTGAGTACGGAAAGCCCCGGAGCTGCATCAAACAACTGTTTCCATCCCTGCCTGCCGTCAATCCTTTTATGCACAATATCGTCAAGTATCGGCTGAACAACTTCCGGCGGGACTGTTTCAAGGAAAATTTTTTCACCCACATCTTCGGTGGTTATTGTGCCGTCAAAATCTATAAATATCTTTATCTGCTGTGCTGGATTTTTCATTCGCGTGCCAGTACCATTTTTCTTACCTCCTTAAAATCACCTGCCGTAAAACGATAAAAGTACACACCGGAAGGCAAATCAGAGCAATTAAACTCTAATTTGTTAAGCCCTTCTTCGGTTTCGGTAATGGAGAACTCACGAACCTGCTCAATCCTGGAATTATATATTTCAATTTTTACAGGAATTGCTTCGCTCAGAAAAAATGGTATTGTTGTGCTGTTTGAAAATGGATTTGGTGTATTCTGAAATACCTTTATCTCGGAGGTCAACACCTGATTAAAATTTGTTGTTTTAACCGGCGAGGTAATCACCTCTCCTTTCAGGGTCTCAATCACAATCCTGTAATCAATTTTGCCCAGCATGTACGGTATATACCCATAGGTAAAGCTCTGCCTGCCCAGAAAGGACTGCGGCGTAAACCGGGTAATATCCACCCAACCGGCTTCATTTTCATCCTCAGAATATCTCTGCACCTTCATCAGGCGCAAATCACGTTCATCTGATACAGACCATGATATAATTACGGAATCCCCTTCCGCGGTAATAGTAAAGTTTGATACAAATAACGCACCTGCACCGCCGCCGGAAAGAGACCTGCTGCGAATGGCAAACCCATCCTCAAGCCGTTCCTTATATAAAGCAAGAACCCGGTCATTCGTAGCCGGTGTAAAATATAGATAGCTGATATTTTCTCCTGATGTGGAGAGTGAAAATGCCCCTGTTTGATTGAGGGGAATCAGATTCTTGTTAAATCTCTGCATATATACATTACGCAGGCGGCTTCCTTTTTCTGCCTCATACCAGGAAACAATTACTTCTCCGTTATCGCCGCGGGCCATCATCTGGCCGTACCGGTATGTATTTTCTCTCAGGCCAAATACATTAATATATTCATTCTTGCGGGCAATATCCTTCCCGGATATTTTAGTCATCAGCAATTTGGTTTCCTTGTTTTCTTCATTCAGCCAGCTGATGATTATCTCCGGACCGCTTGATACAATTCTGGGATTGCTGTTATTACCGGGCACCTTGACTGCTTCGGCTGCGGGGGACTTGATTAAAAGCACTCCCTTTTCGGTGATAAGCTCGTGATATAAATTCCGTTTTTTGCCGATTGTCTGCCATATATAGTAAAAGTTTTCATCAGCCGAAGTGATACGGTAATCCACTATCTTTTGAGAACTGTGTGAAACTGATATTGGTTCGTAAAAGAATGACCTGTCATCTTCCGGATTTATAATAATCGTGCGGAGCAGTTCCTTACCGG
>CAYYJL010000323.1:2947-4062 GCA_964472245.1 uncultured Ignavibacteriaceae bacterium
TAATACGGTATTAACCTGCCGTATCTGATACGGTGATGAGTACAGTGTGTTCCCGTTTTCTGAAGTTTCCTGATATCCGGAAGGTGTTATCCTGTGCAGGGAAATACCAAAACGGATTCTGCCGGAATCACTATAGGAGTATGATGAAACAATATATACCTTGTTTTCCCTGCCTGTTTCACCGCTGTATTCCCTCACATCAAGATTTTTTCCCGTGAGCCCCAGTCCCTTTTCATTCCATAGTTTTTTGCCGCCGGAGCTGATACGCTGTGCAGAAAGCGTATATATATCATTTTCCTTTGACTTCCATACAATAACCGAAGAACCTTTTGACCCCTGAATAACAACAGGATCCGATTCATTGCCGCCGCCGGGGATAAGCCACTCCCCTTTTTCTGCAAGCATCGGGGCATTATTTTTATCAAGCAGCTGATATTTTAATTTACTGCCGGAATAAACAGAATCCTGCCAGAAGATTATTCCCCCTTCCCCCTTACTCACAGCATACTGCACATTGCGGAAATCATTTTTGCCATAGGCACAGTTTTCCGGGGTGCCCGTATTCTGAGCATACATAAACCCCGCAAGAAGAAAAATCAGGATGCGAATTACGATAGTGGTCTCCGTCAGGCGGTTGCGCCTAATTCCTCGTTAAATTTTACACTTACTAATTTGGAAACTCCGACTTCCTGCATGGTGATGCCGTAGAGTGCATCGGTAGCTTCCATAGTACGCTTATTGTGGGTAATGATGATGAACTGGGTATCCTTGCTGAAATCGCGGATGATTTTCGTGAACCGGTCAATGTTTGCATCATCAAGCGGTGCATCAATTTCATCAAGAATACAGAACGGGCTCGGCTTTACCATATATATAGCAAACAGCAAGGCAATAGCCGTTAAGGTTTTTTCTCCTCCGGAAAGCTGCTCAATCGTCAACGGGCGCTTTCCTTTTGGTTTTGCAATAATTTCTATTTTAGCTTCCAGCGGGTCTGCTTCCTCTTCCAAACGAAGATCAGCTTCATCACCGGGGTTAAACAAACTGCGGAATATGTTTATATAATATTCCCTGATTTGATTAAAGGTGGTCATAAACAAGGACTGCGCCGTCTCGTT
>CAYYJL010000324.1:0-4048 GCA_964472245.1 uncultured Ignavibacteriaceae bacterium
CGAATTTGAAGGGTATGCAATGTATATTCCGGGAACATGTGCAAAAATGGATTCAATATTCTGGCTGTGGTATAATCCGCCGTGTATATAACCGCCAACTGCCACACGGGTAACAACCGGTGCAGACCAATAATTATTAGAGCGGTACCTGATGGTTGCCAGTTCATCTTTCATCTGCATAAATGCCGGCCATATATAATCACCAAACTGGATTTCCACAACCGGCTTTAATCCTGCAAAGGCCATTCCGGTTGCAACCCCCATGATGCTTGCTTCAGCTAACGGGGAATTGAATACCCGCTCCTTGCCAAACTTTTTAGTTAATCCTTTTGTTGCGGTAAATACCCCGCCTTTGCCGTCTGCAATATCTTCACCGAATATATATGCATCCGGATTTCTTTCAAGTTCTTCATGCAATGCGTGATTGATTGCATCCACCATAACAATTGGTGCGCCTGAGGGCTGAGTTTTTTCATAAGGGAGTGAGTCTATAAGACCGCTCTCATCAAAAACGTACCTGGCAGCATCTTCCGGTTTCGGATCCGGCGATTTCATCGCTTCCTCGGCAGCGGCATCTATTTCCGCTTTTACTTCATCCTGAATATTGCTGATAACTTTTTCATCAAGCAGCTTGTGTTCTTTTATATACGCGAGGAATTTTTCAATCGGGTCGTTTCTGAGATCTTCTGCTAAATCATCCGGATCACGATATTTTTTCTGATCATCCGAGGATGAATGAGAAAGCAATCTCACACATTCGGCTTCAACCAATACCGGACCTTTGCCGCTTTTTGCATACTCAAATGCTTTTTCAGCTGCCTCAAGTGATTCAATCAGGTCGGTACCATTAATCTTCATTCTCAAAAGATTGTCATATCCCGCCATCATTTCTGATATTGAATTCCCTTTACCGCCGCTCTGTTCAGAAACGTGAACTGAGATTGCATATTTATTATTCTGGATAAGGAATATGACGGGCAGTTTTTCCCGGCTGGCCCAGTTAATTGCTTCATGAAATTCTCCCTGGCTGGTTGTTCCTTCGCCGGAACTTACATAACTGACTGAATTAATCCCTTTTTTAACAGAAGCTAATGCCGTACCCACCGCCTGCAAAAATTGTGTACCGGTCGGTGAAGACTGCGTGGGTAAATTCATATCTCTTGTATATCCCCAGTGGCAAGGCAGCTGACGGCCGCCGCTGGAAAGGTCACCTGCTTTAGCAAAACTCTGCATAAAAAAGTCTACCGGCTTATATCCCATAGCCAGGATAAGTGCCAGATCTCTGTAGTACGGAAATGCCCAGTCAACTTTGGGATTTAATTTCATGCCAAATGCTGTCTGTACTGCTTCATGTCCGGAACCGGCTATATGAAAAAATGTTTTACCTTGTTTAAGGTAATTCATCGCCTTCACATCCAAATGACGCGCAGTAAACATGATTTTATATATTGCAGTTAACCGTTCTGCGGTTAATGAAGATGTACCGTTTGATTTATTATTTTTTTCCATTTTTCCGGTTAACTTAGTTTTCTTGCTGCGGGCAGCAGTCTTTTCATTTAATTTTGCCATTTTATGCCTCTTTTATTACTTCCTTCACCGGAGAAAAATCGTATATATCAGCATTGCTTACCTGAGTATATCCGAATATCTCCGCAAATTTATCTGTTGTTCTGCTTTTAAACTCTTCAAAATCGATATTCTGATTCAGTTCTTTATGCAGTGACGTGACAGCTTTATCGGTTATACCGCAAGGTATAATGCCTCCAAAGTATGCCAGGTCAGTATTTACATTGCAGGCAAAGCCGTGCATTGTTACCCAACTGCTGATTTTTATCCCGATCGCAGCTATTTTTCTTTCTTCAATCCACACACCTGTAAGCCCCTCTTTCCTACCGGATGAAATTCCATAACCGGATAAAGTCTGTATCAGCACCTCCTCCAATTGCCTGAGATAGAGATGGGAATCTTGTTTCCATTTCTTAAGATCAATGATTGGATACCCCACCAGCTGACCCGGTCCGTGGTATGTTATATCTCCGCCTCGGTCTATCTCAACAACTGTTATTCCGTTTTGACTTAGATATTCTTCATTCGCAATCAGATTTGCTTTATCTGTCACCTTACCTAAAGTATAAGTATGGGGATGTTCAATCAGGATAAGTGTGTCATTAGACTCACCTGCCTTTACCTTATTGAAAACAAGACGCTGTAATTCCCATGCCTTGTGATAATCCATCACTCCGGCATGAATTACGGAAAGCTCCTTAAATATGGATTGCCTCTCCATGGGCATTAGCAGCCGCTTCCATAATTGATTCTGATAACGTTGGATGTGCGTGAACAGTCTTTAATATCATCTCTCCGGTCGCTTCCAGTGCCCTTGCAATTCCAAGTTCTGCTATTAATTCTGTTGCTTCGCTGCCGATTATATGGGCACCGAGTAATTCATCATACTTCTCGTCGAATATTAGTTTAACGAATCCTTCCCGTTCGCCGATAGCAAATGCCTTTCCACTTGCCATAAACGGAAACTTTCCGATACGGACAGCGTACCCAAGTTCCTTTGCTTTTTTCTCAGTTAATCCTATGCTTGCCACCTGGGGCTGGCAATAGGTACAACCTGGAATATTATCGTAATCAACAGGTTTAGGGTTCTTACCTGCAATAACCTCTATACAGTGTACACCTTCGGCAGATGCCACGTGAGCAAGCCATGGCGCACCAATAACATCACCTATTGCATAAATGCCGTCTATATTAGTTTTATATGTGGTTTTATCCACTTTTATGTGGTTTTTGAACAGCTCAACACCAAGTTCTTCCAAGCCAAAACCTGAAACATTGCCTGTTACACCAACAGCGGAAAGAACCTTATCTGCAGTTAATGTGGATTTTTCACCATTTTTCTCAATAACTACTTCAACCTTTTTTCCTTTTGGTGTGGCGCTGACAACGGAGGTGCCTGTTAATACATTAACACCCCGCTTTTTGAAATTCTTTTCAAGCAATTCGGAAACTTCATGGTCTTCAATGGGAAGCAGATTCGGCAGCATTTCAATGATGGTCACTTTAGTACCAAGTACACTGTAGAAATAGGCAAATTCAACACCGATAGCACCTGCACCCACAATAATCAACTCATTTGGCTGTTCACTTAATGACATCGCCTCTGTACTTGTTATAATGGATTTGTGATCTACAGGAATATTCGGGAAAACTCTTGGGGAAGCCCCGGTAGCTATAACTATATTTTTGGCTTTAATGGTTTCAGTTACTTTTCCATTTGCATCAAGTACATCAATGGTGTTTTTTGAGGTAAGTTTGCCAAAACCACGGTATCTGTCAACTTTGTTTTTCTTTACTAAAAGTTCAACATTTTTTGTGATTTTATCAGAAATATCGCGGGAGCGTTTAATAATCTTAGAAAAATCGAATTTTAAGTCTTTATAACTCAATCCAAAATCACCGGAGTGATTTTTTAAATTATCATAAATTTCTGCATTCTTCAGGAGTGACTTTGTGGGGATACAGCCCCAGTTAAGACAGATTCCGCCGAGGTTATCTTTATCTATAACTGCGGTTTTTAATTTTAGCTGACCTGCCCTGATTGCAGCTACGTAACCCCCGGGCCCTCCGCCAAGGATTACAACATCATATTCGACTGCCATTAAGTACCTTAATTATTAATATTCAGTTTATTAATATACTCAACAAAGGGCTAATAGGAAACTAAGAAGCGATACTACACTGCCTGAGGGGTCCAAATATAGCCCAAAACAGTTCAAATTTAATCTTATTTTAACATATCGGCGATTTGGTAGAAATCGGCAAGGCAGGAAGCATTCATAATTGATTCCTTATTTTTTACCTCATTTCCGTTTATTATCCTGGTCACTGCAACTTCAACTTTTTTGCCGTTTATTGTCCTGGGTATATCGGAAACAGCAAAGATATGTGCAGGGATATGACGCGGTGTCAGCTGCGTTTTTACCGTCGATTTTAATTCTTTTTTAAACTCCTCTGTTAGTAGAGTGTCCGCCTCTAAAAC
>CAYYJL010000325.1:0-4047 GCA_964472245.1 uncultured Ignavibacteriaceae bacterium
ACAATAGTGGATGATTTCCGATTTTTCAGGAAGCTCGGATGCCACCACCTCTTTTGTCCTGCGGAGGATAAACGGATACGTAGTTTTCTTCAGCGTTTCCAGAGCGCTGCTGTCATTAAATTTTTGTATCGGGGTTATATATGCGGACTTAAAATTGTGCAAAGTGGAAAACATTCCGGGATTAACAAAATGAAACTGTGACCATAACTCCGTCAGATTATTCTCAATCGGGGTTCCTGTCATGCACAAGCGGTAACTGCCGTTTAAGGAATACGCTGCCTTTGCGGTTTTGGAAAGCGGATTTTTTATTTTCTGCGATTCATCAAGAATGATATAATGGAAAGAGATAGCTTTTAATGCTTCCGCATCATTGAGCAAAATACCGTATGTGGTGATGATGACATCATATCCTGCAATACTCTCCTGTGATATATCATCTCGGTCCGTTCCCGTATGTTTAAGGAATTTGAGCCCGGTATTAAACTTTTCCGATTCATTAATCCAGTTGAACACCAGTGAGGTCGGACAGACAATAAGTACAGGCGATTGCAATCCGGATTTCTTTTCATTTTTGAGCAGCATCAGGACCTGCAGTGTTTTCCCGAGCCCCATATCATCAGCCAGTATCCCCCCGAACTTAAACTCCTTCAAAAAATAAAACCAGGAATATCCCGTTTTTTGATATTCCCGTACATTGACCGGAATTCCATCGGGTATCGGCTGTTCCTGTATCCCCTTAAAATTCTTCAACCGTTCAACCCGCTCGCCGTATTCTTTATCTATGGTAACATCTTCTGCTTCCGATAACAATTCATCAATTAACAAGGTCTGCGAACCGGTATATACTAATGCATCATCCTTGCGCCTGCTCATGGGCAGGGTTTTAACAAATTTTCTCACCCACTGTTCAGGAAGCACCCCAATGCTGTTGTCTTCCAGGTGTACATACTGTTTCCCCTCTTTCACGGACGTAAGAAGCTGATCCAGACTTACTGTATGCTCACCAAACCGTACAGTCCCGCGTACATCAAACCAGTCAATGCGGGAATTTACCGACAGCGAAAGCGTAGGAGTCTCTCGCCTGACCACCAGTTTCTTCAGATCTTTTTCACCATATATATCAAACCCCGCCTGCTTCAGCTGCTCCAGCCGTTCATGCAAAAAAAGCACCGGATCATGACGCGGCAGAAAAACTCCGGTTTCAATTTCCTTTAGAGGATAGGTCATCAGCAGACGGTATGCTTCCTGTTCAAATTCCTTATTGCGGGAAACCACGGTCAGCCCCTCTTTTTCACGGAGAACTTCCCGCTCCTTATAAGGGTCATAATGAACAATGCTGCCGTCATAGGAAAAAACAAGTTTAATGACCAGAGCAGTATCATTCTCGCCAAGCAGAATGCCCTTGCGCAGCTCCTCCACACCGGATTTTTTTATTGTCTGCATTCCGGTGATGTTTATATATCCCGCCAGACCGGGCAGCAGCGTTTCTTCAACAAACTGCTGATTCCCTTTGGGTATGGTGATGGTATTCGCAGAATTCTTAAAGAAATTCAACTGCTTGTTATTTAAACCGGCAATGCGGACTACCTTATTCCTGTATAAACAAGTCAGCGGTTCCAGCAAAAGGACGCGCAGGTCATCTAATTCACAGCGCTGCTCACCCCGTTCAATAGTCAGCTTCAATAGTGTGTTCCCCTTATGCTGCTGCATATCTAAGGAAGCAGTATATGGTTCGTTTTCAATTTCTAGGGGGAGCAGTTTGCCGGTATCTTTTTCCCGTTTATATATATGCTCAAATTCCAGTATTTTTTCCACCATAGCAGGCAGAAGAAAATACTCCGGTACATATTGCTTTGCTGAGGAAAATGTTTCAAATTCAAATATCTTCTGGCCGATATCAAACCGGGACCCCTTATTGAAAAAGAAATCAAGCAGCATGACCGTTTCATAGTCCGGCTTCGGCATATATACAGCATCGCGTTTCTCGGCTCTTCCTTTGGAAATTAAACTCCCCTCCTGGTCATATTCTGCTTTTTCAAGAGATACCACAGCCCCGCCCAGAGTCTCTTCAAACACAAAGATTAGTTTTTTATTTGCTGTTTTTATTTCCCTGCCCTGCTGCGGAATTAACCCCGCCAGCCGTTCAAGCAGTTTTTCATTTTCAGCTGCCGCTGATTTATCCTCTTTCTTTACAGGTGTATATACTTCATGAAAGGGTTTTGGCTTTAACACGGGTTTCGGCTGACTCCCTATCTGTACAGACATCTGCCGGGACTTCTGCCCTCCGCTCCTCTTATCATCGTCATTGTACAGATACTCGCGCATCTGCACCTTTTGCCGCTGCTTTTCTTCCGCAGACTTAGCCGGTTCCTTATTCACCGCGGATGCAGGATCAACAAGTTTCAGATCAGGAGTTTCACGGGAAGATGCGGCTATATCTGCAGGGAGTACCTCCTGCATGGTTGAAGAGGTATTATCAAAATAGTGATATTTATTTAACAGAAGTACGCCGGCAGCAACATGTTTGCAGAAATTATTTTCCTGGCTCCTGCCGCACTCACATGAGTCCTGCATAAAACCTGTCGGCTTATGTACTCGTATAGAAGCTTCTATGGTCTCTGTATCTAAAACCGTAAAGAAAAGCCGCTCCCCATATATCCTTTTAACAAGAATCTTCCTCCCGACAAGAAATAGCATCGCTTCATACCGGGTCTTTGAGGAGAATCTGTTTCTGAAAAATACTTCGTTCATAGGGAGTTAATTAAGCTCCGCCGCCAAAGGTGAAATCTTTTTCTATCTGTTTCCGCTCAGTGTTTAATGCCCAGATTTCCTTATACAATTCTTCAGCATAATCATCCGGAGCGGTTTCAAGTTTTTGGGTCAGCTCTTCTATTTTATGATTAATCTTGGCGGCCTTAAAAATCTTTATATTATCAAATGCCTCCCGCAGCAGAATTTCACTCCGCCTGTGCCGCTCCTCATCCTCCCACGATTTTAAGTCTGCATTCCACCGCGGTGAAACCGAATACTGTTCAACCGTTAAACTGGTGAGATAATTCCTTAAATCCTCATCTTCCACTTTAGCCAGCAATGCCTGAAAGGATATATCACTGTTATCGTCAAACTCTGTATATACAATCACTGCCAGCCGCCTGTGGCGCTCATCCTCAATTTCATCCGGCATAATATTTTCGGCGATAACACCTGTTACGTTGGAATCCCCCTCAAACAGCAGGCGTATCAAATGTGTTTCGGCTACGTGCAGAACATCCTGCCTGGCCTGGGTAAAAAGTTCTACCGGTGCTGCGTCTGTTTTCTCTGCAGGGGCAAATAGTGCATTCCGGTCGGCTGAAAGTTTTTCCACTCTGCCGGCTTCCTTGGCAAGAGTGCGTAATTCATTATCCAGCAATGATTCCTTTAATCCCGTTTTCTTTGCTAACTCCTGAACCATTAATCCCCGTTTCAGCATATCACTCATTCCTGCCAATGGTCGCAGCAACTCACGTATGGCTGAAGTAGCATTGCCGGAATCGCTGAACTGCCCCGCAGCAGTCATGGTTGCATACTGAAACTCTAAAAACGGAATCGCCTTCTGCACACGTTCATCAAATTTTTCCTTACCGTATTTTTGTATATACGAATCCGGATCTTCCCCCTGATCCAGCTGCACAATTTTTATATCAAAATCAAGTTTTAGCAGTATCTCAATACTTCTCATGGCAGCACGAACACCTGCATTATCCGAGTCGAATATCAGCTGTACTTTTTTGCAGTACCGCTTCAGCAGGAATGCCTGATCCTCAGTTAAAGAAGTTCCCGATACCGCAACCACATTCCTCACCCCGTGCTGGTAGAGTGAAATCAAATCCATATATCCTTCAACAATGATTGCTGTATCAAGATTGCGTATATCATCCTTGGTGAAGTTTATGCCGTAAAGGATTTTTCCTTTTGTATATATGGGGGATTCCGGGGAGTTCACATACTTAGCTATATCATCCCGCTTCTCCAGTATTCTGCCTGCAAATGCGGCAATTCTTCCTGCCG
>CAYYJL010000326.1:0-4044 GCA_964472245.1 uncultured Ignavibacteriaceae bacterium
ATTAAATGTGGTCATAAAAAGGGACTGCGCAGTCTCGTTAATCTCTTCAATGGTTTTCATTAAATCAGATTCTGCAGCCACAAGGTCAGTCCGCTGAGCTTCCATGAATTCAAATCTTGTCTTTTCTTCTTCATACTCTGTATATGCGTCAAAGTTTATTGCACCAAGATTTTTTCTGGATTGTTTTAATTCATGGATTTGAGCATTTACACCTTCAAAATCAAATGTTTCCAGGTCGTCAAAATTTTTCACCTCCGGCTCAACACCATAACTTTCCACCGTGTGTTCAATCAGATTGGAGATGTTCAGCCCCAGCTGATTAAGAGCAATATCAATCCGGTATATCTCATCAGCGAGATTATCTTTTTCCTTGCGGCGTGTTGCAACTTCCCCCTCAGACTCGGTTACTTCAACTTTCTTTTCGCGGGAAACAACATCAATCTTGCGTTCTTCTTCTCTCAGAGTTTCTCTTTGATTCTGCAGTTCGGTGAGGTCGGTTCTTCTTTCTGCATTCAGTTCATCAAGATAATCAAGTTCGTCTTTTGCAGTGGTTATATCATTAGTTCTTTTCTCTATGCCTTTTTGCATAGCATCAAGATTCTGCTCACTGTTTTTTATACTTCCGGTCAGGTTGCGGATTTCGCCGTTCATTCTTTCAATGGAAACAACCGTATCGTTTAAGGCGGTAATGTGTGAGGAAAACTTCTCCTCGCTCTGCTTAAACTCCTCCTGTTTATTACGGTAAACTTCCTCCTCGCCGCTTATTGCTTCTTTATATTTGGCGAGCTTCGCTTCCTCCTTGGAAATTTTTGCAGTGTTTGCATCAATGGCTGCGCTTAATCTTGCAGCTTCTTTACCCAGCCGGTCTGCTTCCTCACTTGCCTTCTGTTTTTCATATTCAAACTGATTCAGCTGCCGTTGAATGGAGTTCAGTTCGTTATTCAGCACTTTAATCCGGTCATTGACTGACTTTAAATCAATCTGTTGAAGATTGTTTTCCAACTCTTCAATTTCTTTCAGAAGACCGTCAACCTGTGCCTCATGTTCGGGAAGCTTGGTCTGCAATTCCTCCAGCAATTTTTTTCTCCCGAATATTGTCTCATCTGCACTCGGTATCGCACCCGCTTCAATAACACCGGAAGGATATACGATATCACCTTCCAATGTTGTAAATGTAAAATCAGGATATTTTTTTGCTAATGCCAGTGAGCTGTTTAAATCTTCGGTAATAACAACGTCACCTAAGATACTCTTAAAGTAAGATTTCCAGGTGGCTTCAGTTTCGACAACATCATATGCCCAGGAGATAAATCCTTTTTCCGTTACAACTTTTTTCCTCCGGCGGCCCGCCATAAATCCGGAAACGAATCCGAGAAAACCACCTCCGGTATTACTGTTGTGGTTCGGGTAATAAAAGGATGCCTTGCCGGAATCACCCGATTTTAATAACTCAATACCGCTCAGTATATCATCAATGCTGTTGACGATTATATTATTAATGTTATTTTTAAGTGCACTTTCAAGTGCCAGGCGGAATTTATCCGGTGTGGTGCCAAGGTTTCCTAAAAGATTTTTGGAACCGCCCGCCCAGCCGCTGTTTTCCATAAGTATCTTGGAGCCCTTGGAAAAACCTTCAAGGTTATCAACCAGATTTTTAATAAAACTTATTTTATCCTTTACGGAGGCAAGTACACTTCGTTCCTGCGCTTCTTTCTTCCGCAGAGATTGCAAAGCAGCTTCAAGCTGTTCTTTTTGAGTCTGCAGCTCAACCAATTCTGCCTCTGCGGCGGATATATGTCCTTCAGTATCTGTCTTGTCTTTGGTAAGATTTTCTAAATACTGGGATGCTTTTGCAGCAGTATCTTTCTGCTTTGTTTCACCTTCACGCAGCCGTGTCAGATCCGCGGTTTCTTTCACTAACGCTTTTCTGAGTGCTTCAATTTCATTTTCCAGATAGGAGAGTTCTTTATGTTTTTCAAGCAGAGTGCGGGAGTGTTCTTCAACTGCTTCCCGTTTACCGGCAACATCAGCAGTTATCGCATCCCTTTGTTCTTCCAACTCTGTTTTGCGGAGTTCCAGGTTCTTTAAGTCAACCGATAAAATTTCAATCTTTTCGGTATATTCTTCTATCAGGGAACCGGCCGCCTGCTGATCGGATTTATAATCCTGAATTTCTTTTTCGTAGCTATATATATTCTTTTGGAGGGATTTCCGCCGTTCATCGGTAACGGATACTGCCTGGCTTTCTGTGTGGATTTTTTCTGTCAGCTGAGTGATTTCGTTCCGCTTGTTACGCAGTTCATCCTCAATCTGCTCCAGTTCAGTCTTCAGATTTGTAAGATTAGTTTCTAATCCTTCAATCTCTGCATCAATAACTGCTCTCCTGCCTGCAAGCTCATCTTTGGAACCCTTCATCTGCATCTTTTCAATTTCGTATGCAGCAAGCTTTCTGGAGTTAAAATCGAGTTCAAGGTCTTTCAGCTGCTGGGATAGTATATTGTACTTATCAGCTCTTTTTGCCTGCCGCTCCAGCGTGGCAACTCTTTTTTCAACTTCACTCAGAATATCATTAACGCGGTTAAGGTCAGTTCTTACTTCATCCAGTTTCTTCAGCGAAAGGCGGCGGCGTACTTTATATTTGTTTACGCCGGCTGCTTCCTCAAACATACCGCGGCGTTCGTCTGCTTTATTGCTGAGAATGGATTCAACCATCTTTAACTCGATAACCGAATAGGCATTTGCCCCCATGCCGGTATCCATAAACAAACTGGTGATATCTTTTAAGCGGCAGAGATTCCGGTTTAGCAGATATTCACTTTCCCCTGAGCGGAAAATTCTTCTGGTAATAACCACTTCATTATATTCACTTGGCAGCAGTCCTTTATGGTTCTGAATTACCAGTGATACTTCTGCCATACCCATCGGCTTCTTTGTGGAAGTTCCGTTAAAGATAACGTTTTCCATCTTATCACTCCGCAGGATGCTGCTCTTCTGTTCGCCAAGGCACCAGCGGATAGCATCCACAATATTGGACTTGCCGCAGCCATTCGGGCCTACAATTCCGGTCAGTCCCGGATTAAACTTTACATCTGTTTTCTGCTGGAATGATTTAAATCCCAGAATTTCCAATCGTGATAGATACAATTTTAAACCGCCTTATGAACCGATAA
Organism: uncultured Ignavibacteriaceae bacterium; assembly: GCA_964472245.1. GTDB lineage: Bacteria > Bacteroidota > Ignavibacteria > Ignavibacteriales > Ignavibacteriaceae > H2-BAC3. Next base: position 3,171 of record CAYYJL010000326.1, read on the forward strand.
CGCCTGCATCACAAAATAGAGTGTGGACTCGTTAAGATGCAGATATGCTATGATGACAAAAATATTTATAAGTATAAACAAGAATCCGTAACCATATATCTTTATAGGGTTTGCATCGTAAATAACATACACACCCTTAAGGACTCTCATCAGTATCCAGAACGCATATATAGTCATGGCAGCATATACATAGATATCTATACCGCTCTTATCTAATACCTGAAACAGTACCACGGAAACGGGGATTAATAATAACACGGGAATAAATGACCATACGGATATATAATACGTATGGGAAAGGAATACCTTGTTCATAACAAACAGTGAGAAGAGACGCACCGTAAGGGTCAGCACAATTAAAAACGTAAGAAAGAACATGCTGAAAAAGAGAATACCCTGCAATGGATGCCAGATTAAATAACTGGTTAAATTCACAACGCTGTCATTGCCAACGGCAAGAACAAGTTTCTCAAAAACAACACTCTCCCGCTGATGATACAACAAACTCATCACAATAATGCCGAGTATACCGGAAACAACCACTGCCAGCATCAAGGTCTGAAAACCGGATATCATTCTGTGGTCTCTTACATCAGAATAAAAATTATACGGCCGCAGCAGCGCGCGTTTACCTTCCTCACGGAATTTTCTGCCGGAGTTAACCATCAGACCGGTAAGCACCGCCATCAGAATTCCGGCAATAATAAAGACCATTGGTGCTTCCCCCTTTTTAATGCCAATGGGTATGGTAACTTTTTCTAAATCTAATAGTTTGGATGTGATTACTCTGTACGCCAGCCGCACTTCTTTTTTCCGCAATTCACCTAAAATGCCGTAATGAACAACACAGTCGTCATTATATCCCGAAACAATC
>CAYYJL010000327.1:0-4032 GCA_964472245.1 uncultured Ignavibacteriaceae bacterium
AGCCCTTTATTTAGCTTGTTTAGTTTAACAAGCGGAGTATTCCCGATTACATCGAGAATATTTTCTTTAAACTCCATTAGGAAGACCTCTTTTTAGAATAAATTCAATGATAATTACCGCAAATTTAAACAGTACAGGGTTAATAACGAGAAAAAAAGCTGCCGGATATGGGAATTTTAAGATGGGGAGCTTTGAGGACTAAAAGGGCAGTTTCTATGCACCGACCGGATATGTAATTAGTTTTAACAATCTGTTAAAGAAAGAATGGCAATATTGTAATTTGCTCTTGAGCTAAAAATATCGCTTCTCCCAATAACAAATTAAGTCCTGTTTTCGCAGAATCATATATCAGACTCACAACGTGAAGTGAACCGGTATGTTAAGGCATATAGTATTTTCTGCAAAAACAGGGAAAACGAGTTTTACATAAGGTGCTCAAATTATTTCAATAGTATCATCTGCCTGGTTTTTGAAAATGATTCTGTGCTCAGGGTATAATAATATACTCCGGCAGATAGGCCGGATGCGTCCAATCGGTATGAGTGTTCACCGGCATTCAGCATTCCATTTATAAGTTCCAGCACCTGTTCCCCCAGGGCGCTATAGAGGCGCAGCGAAGTATGGGAAGATTTATTCAGAGTAAAGCTGATTGTCGTTTCAGGATTAAACGGATTGGGGAAATTTTGCGCCAGTGAAAATGATGTATTTTCGTTTGTCCCGACTTCGACCACAGGGGAATAATCATATTTCCCGTCAGTATCAATTTGTTTTAAGCGATACCTGATCAAACCTCCATGAGAGATTTTGTCAGTGAAGGAGTAATTCTTAGAACTGTTGCTGTTGCCGGCACCGGCTACAAATCCGATGGTTTCCCATCCGGATTGATTCTGAACATCAAAGCGCTCTACACTGAAACCATAATTATTAACCTCCGTAGCAGTTTGCCATGAAAGACTGACAGTTCCGCTTCTATATACTGCGTTGAACGAAACAAGCTCTACCGGCAAAGGCAGATCTGCTGAGTTAAGTAAAACAGAGATGTCGCCGCCGCCGTTATTCCCTAATACGATATCAGGTTTGCCGTCTCCATTAACCTCACCGAACGCTATTGACTGCGGATTTGTTCCTGCTGTCAGATCAGACCTGCTCCCGAAAGAAGCTGTGCCGGCATTAATTGCGGCAGTGTTTATATATACGGAAACAGTTGTTACTGTCCCGGCGGTAAAGAGTACATCTTTTTTACCGTCGCCATTGACATCATATATAACGATGCCATTGGGGGAACTTCCGGATGGAGCGGTAAAATCACTTTTTGAGGAAAATGCAGGAGTAGATGAGCCGGGTGTGGTGGTATTCAGAATGACTGATACGTTTTCTGAGCTGCTGTTGGCCGAAGCAATGTCAATTTTGCCGTCACCGTTTAAATCACCCGCAGCCAGTAATTTTGGATTGGTACCGAGGTTGAACTCAGTTGCAGCGGAAAACGAAGGCGTAGAACTACCAGGAGTAGTTGTGTTAAGATAAACAGCTGCCAGGCCCGGGGTCCCTGCAAGTGCTGCAATTATATCGGGCAGCCCATCATTATTAATATCAGCTGAAATTAAGGAGTTGGGGGCTGCCGATGTTGAAAAATCAGTCTTTGACGTAAACGTGGGTGTTGAAGCACCGGGAGTGGTTGTGTTAAAGAAGACAGATAACGTATTTGTCGGGGTATTGTTTGCTGTGCAAAAATCCGGTTTACCATCTCCGTTATAATCCGCTACGGTAATACCATGCGGGAGAGCACCCGTTGTGAAATCAGTAGCTGAAGAAAATGCAGGCGTTCCGGAACCCACCGAGGTTGTATTCATATATACTGAAACTTTTTCTGAGTTATATATAGCAACCGCTATATCCTGTTTACCGTCCCCGTTAAAGTCGCCTGCATGAATGGCTGAGGGACCGGAAGAAGTCGAAAAATCCGTCTTATTATACTCGGGTGTGGAGCCACCGGTGGTGGTAGCGTTAAGCATAAGGGAAAAATTATCTGCACCTGTGTTAACTACTGCTGCATCAGTTTTAGCGTCATTATTGAAATCTCTGAGTAGAATTCCTGCCGGGGAGCTGCCTGTTGTGAAGTCTGTCTTTGAAGAAAAGGATGATGCGGATACACCGGTAGTCATGGTATTCATTAGGATGGAAATACTAGCTCCGCCTTTATTGGTGGATATTATATCAGGTTTGCCGTCATTATTAAAATCGCCGCCCGAAGCATAATAAGGATTTGTGCCTGTTGTGAAATCGGTTTTAGTTGCAAAGGAAGGGGTTGTTGAACCGTTTGTTGTTGTATTAAGTAAAACCGATACCTTGCTTACATTGATATCTGCGGCTAGTAAATCCGGTTTGCCGTCATTATTAAAATCAGCAAATGCAATTGAAAATGGTCCGCTGCCCGTGGCAAATGTTGAACCGGCAGTAAAACTTGGGGTAGATGCTCCCGGAGTGGTTGTGTTAAAAAATACGGAAATAGTGCTGCTGCCTGAATTGGAAGCTGCTAAATCCGGCTTCCCATCATTATTTAAATCTCCTGAAACTACGGTAGTAGGGTTAATCTGACATGCAAAATCCGTCCTTGTTGAAAAAGAGGGAGATGATGCTCCGGTTGCCGCCGTATTCAGCAACACGGAAACATCATTCCCATTCGGACCGTTATCATCATTAGCGGTGGCAAAATCAGGTTTGCCATCCATATTAAAATCAGCCACTGTAACTGCTGTCGGGTATTGCCCGACTGTATAATTCACATTAGTAGCAAAGGTTGGGGTTGAAGCCCCGGTGGCCGTGGTGTTAAAAAGTATTGACGTAAAACTTGATTGGCTTGTGGCTGCAATGTCAGGTTTTCCATCACCGTTAAAATCTCCGGTTGCAATACCCCAATATCCACCGCCGTTAAAATCGGCTCTGGCAGCAAACGTCGGCGTTGAGCCGCCGGTGGTTGTGGTATTAAGAAAAACTCCGATTTTGCCCTGGTTTAAGGCAGCAATATCAAGTTTGCCATCTCCGTTAAAATCAGCAAGAGTAACGGAATAGGCGTTGTTAAGAGTAGCGAAATCAGTTCTGGTTCCAAAAGTTGGAGTAGATGCCCCGGGAGTAGTGGTATTTAAAAATACGGAGACATTCGGACTGTTATCATGTCCAATCACAATATCAGACTTACCATCACCATTAATATCTCCTATGGCAATACCATACGGTCTGGTTAGGGTACTAAAATCTGTTTTTGATGTAAACGTTGCCTGGGCAGACAACTTTACAGAACAGAGCATAAATACGGCGAAAATTATAACAAACTTTCTCATGCCTTGATTCCTCTCTATATTACACACATACTGCCAATCGCCTCACGTTGAGAAACTGACAATGTTAACTTATTGAGGAAGGAGGCACTTTGAAATACCCGATTCTAGGTATTTTTGAGCAATATATCCGGTTTATTTATTAAAATTTTTGAAAGTTGTGTATTTCTCATGCAATTCGGCGTGCAACAGACCATTTTTCAGACTGGAGTTTCAGAAATGAGTGTGTATCTTCCCGAGCAACACTGACTTACCGGGGATTTACCTCAGACCCCTGAGAAACTCCGCTGCCAGCATCCGCCGTTTACCCTCCGGCTGTAACTCAAGTATTTCGAGTTCGCCCGTTTTTACGACCAGCACTAATTTATTATCCATCAAGTGCACGCCCGGGGCTGATAAGGGGGAAGCGTTGATGTAAGCAGTTTTATATATTTTAAGCATCTTCTCACGGAACATGGTATATGCACCGGGATACGGGGAAAGACCCCGCACAAGGTTGTGTATTTCTTCCGCGGATTTATTAAAATTAATTTCACAAAGCTCCTTTGTTATTTTTGGAGCAGGTGTTGCAAGTGAATCATTCTGCGGGAGTAGTGATATATTCCCTGATTTTATTATATCAATGGTTTCAGCAATTGCCTCCGCCCCTAAAACCATGAGCCGGTCGTGAAGAGTGCCAAAGTCATCATCCTCCCGG
>CAYYJL010000328.1:0-4017 GCA_964472245.1 uncultured Ignavibacteriaceae bacterium
GTAAATTACAGCTTAAAATTGATATAATGATATGAGAATACTCCTGCTGCTTATATGGGCAGCAACTTTATACAGCTCTCACGGGCAGACAATGGATTTTGCGATTTCTGTTTCAGGCAGTTACACAACATCTTCCAAAATATACCCGACGCCCTATTCGTCTGATCTTTCCTTGAGGAATAACTTTTTCCCCATTGATGCGTTTTACAGTCCTTCAGCAGAGTTTTTCTGGTATATTGATAAAACACTGCTCCTGGGGCTTTCTACTGAGTATATTCTTATTAATGACGCTGAAAGAAGTATCACGGTTTTTGAGGGCTTCGGGACAAGGAGTCTAAGGACTAAAGAGGGATTTACCATGTTTCCCGTTGAACTCAGTTTGTATTACAAACTTCCGTTTTCCATGACAAACTGGGGTTTCTATATATACGGCGGTGTTGCACTTTACCTTGCCCGTTATGAAAGGGAACTCGGTAATCTGGAACATTCCACCATTGAGCAGCGCTCAGGATATGGAATACATGTGGGAGTAAGCGGGGACTATGTGTTCAGGAAAAATCTATCCGTTGTGTACGGTATGAAGTTCAGGGACCCGCAGGTGATTCTTAAAAGCAGATATGATACTGAGACATTTACCTATAACAATAAAGAATACCGTGTGGGGAGTCCTGAATTTGACAGTAAGATAAATGTGGATGGAGTTACGTTTCAGCTTGGTCTCCGGTATAACTTTAGTTTTTAAGTATGCCGGTAAAAAGATTTTTCTTAACAGGGTTCATGGGCTCGGGTAAATCAACCATTGGCAGCATCATTGCCAATAAAATAGGGTGGGAATTTTGCGATTTAGACCGTTATATTGAAAATAAAATGGGGATGAAAATTTCCAAGATATTTGAAGAAAAAGGGGAACCTGAATTTCGTATGATTGAATCCGCCTGCCTTAAAGAAGTTTCGGCACCAGAAGAAATTATTATCTCGCTGGGCGGGGGCACTATAGTCTTTCACGATAATCTGGCATATATAAAAAAGCTGGGCAAAGTTGTTTATTTACAGACAACGGCAGAAAAAGTTTACCTTCGGCTGCGCTATAAGAACGACAGACCTGTGCTCAAACTCCACGAACAGGAAGGCGATAAAGAAGAAGTGATTGCCAAAATTCAGGAAATGATGGATAAAAGGGATTTTTATTATCAGCAAGCTGATATTATCTTCAGAACAGACAACCTGCCTATCGGCAAATCAGTGGATATGCTTGCAAAAATAATGGAGCGTGATATATAATGGCAGTAAAAGATGTGGTAAAGGTAAAAGTTCCGGGGGCGGAGTATAAGGTCTCAATACGAAGCGGTATGATAACAGAGCTTTCCCGATACCTTACAGGTCATAAAGGTAATATATATTACCTGATAGATTCTAATGTTTACCGTCTGCATAAAGCATACCTTTCTTCAACACTGTTATTAAATAAATCCGCCAGCTCTGTTTTGACACTAAAGGTGTCTGAGAAGAGTAAAAACCTCCAAACAGTAGAAAAAATTCTGAAATTTCTGCAGAAAAACGGGGCGGACAGAAAATCGGTGCTGGTAGTTATCGGCGGGGGCATACTGGGAGATATCGGGTCCTTTGCTGCATCTGTATATATGCGGGGCATCCCATATATTGCCGTGCCGACAACAATCCTTTCCGCCATTGACAGCAGCGTTGGCGGTAAAACGGGAGTTAATTTTAACCATAAAAAGAATTTTATCGGCTCATTTTATCAACCTGAATCGGTGTGGGTGGATACCGGTTTTTTTACAACCCTGCCTAAATCCGAGGTTAACTGCGGTTTGGGGGAGTTGATGAAATACGGTTTTCTGAGCAGCAAAAATTTCTTTTCCGAAATCAGCAGATATTTGCAGTCGGATAGAGATACCTCCTCCCTGCAATTTCAATCAATTGTAAAAAAGTGTATCAGGATAAAAGCAGAAATTGTTGCCAAAGATGAGAAAGAAACCGGACCAAGGAAATTGCTGAACCTGGGGCATACCTTTGCTCACGGAATTGAATCCTTGCTGGATTTTAAGGTAAAACACGGCGAAGCAGTGGCTGCAGGGCTTCTGTTTATGGTTATGCTTTCCCATGAAACCGGCATGATTAAACATTCAACAAATGAGCAATTTATTCAATACTGCAGATTATTAAATCTGCCCGCCGGCATAAAAAAACTTTCTGTGTTGCCTCTCATCAAAGCAATGCGGGGTGATAAAAAGAATGTAAAAGGTGAATTCCGCTTTGTACTCGTACGGGAGGGAGGAAAGGTGGATTATGATGTTATTGTTAATCAGGCAACCCTCAAAAAATCCATGCAGAAAACACTCATATTGTTAAAATCAAAGTAATCCGGTGCAGCCAGGGGATTCGGTATAAAATTTGTTTCTATTTCAGCAGGAGACAAAATTATGATAAAGAAGATATTACTTGCAGATGAAGACCATGAAGCATTGGAGCAGCTGCAATCAAAATTAGAAAGTTTAGGAATAACGGTATATTCTGCTGAAAATACGGCAGATGCACTCACCCTCTTCAAAAAGCACAAACCTGATGCAGTTGCTGTTGATTTAATGATGGAACACGCTGATTCCGGATTTATTATTGCTTATAATATCAAGAAAGAAGCTGCAGGCAGAGAGGTTCCTGTTGCAGTTTTAACATCCGCAACCTACCACACGGGCATCCGTTTTGACGTGACAACGCCTGAAGCAAAAGAATGGCTTAAATGCGATTTTATCCTGGAAAAGCCGGTCAGGGCAGCTGATTTAATCAAACATTTTGAACAATATTACGAGCAGGCAGAAGTCCCCGGTTGAGCACTTAAAAGGGCTAAAACGGGTACCATTCTTGTTAGTGGCAGCTTTCTAAGCCCTCTTTCTTATATTTAACACTGCATTTCTTAAAATTTAGTGAGTTGAATGAAGAAAGTTCTGTTTTATCTGCTTCTGCTGCCATTTGTAATTTTAGCACAACCCAAGGAAGAGGTTCGCTCAGTTTGGGTTACCACCGTATTTAACCTGGATTGGCCCCGCACCAGCGGTGCAAATACCCAGCGCACCGAGATGATAAATCTCCTTGATAAACTTAAAGCAGCAAACTTTAACACCATCATGCTGCAAGTCAGAGGCAGGGGGGATGTGCTTTATTCCTCAGCTATTGAGCCCTGGGCGCAGGCAATGACCGGCTCCCTGGGCGGAAACCCCGGATACGACCCGATACAATTTACCATAGAAGAGGCACACAAGCGGGGGATGGAAGTCCATGCCTGGTGGAATGTATATAAGGTTTACGGTACAGGAACACCTCCTGTAACCAATCCGCTGCATGTAGTAAGACGTCTGCCAAATATCTGCAAACTCTATGAAGGGGAATGGTGGATGGATCCTGGTGAACCGGAAACAAAAACGTATCTGCTTAATCTTGGCATGGAGATGATACGCAAGTATCCTCTTGACGGCATTCACTTTGATTTCATCCGATATCCAGGCACTGACTTCAGCGATTCCGCCACCTATGCCAATTACGGCTCCGGTGTAAATAAAAGTGACTGGCGCAGAAGCAATATCAACAGCTTTGTATTTGCTATTTATGATTCCATACAAGCAGTACGTCCAACCATGAAGGTCGGCAGTGCACCAATTGGTATATATAAAGACTTATCACCGTGCAACTCCGGCTGGGATGCTTATACACAGGTATTCCAGGATTCCCGCCGCTGGCTGCTGGCGAGGAAGCACGATTATCTTTCACCGCAGATTTACTGGGATATATCAACCTGCCCGCGCTTTGATACGCTGGCAATTGACTGGATAACCGGCGGAGGGGGAAGACACATTTATACCGGTATTGCTGCTTACCGTATGGGCGCTTCTGACGGTAACTGGCCTGCATCTGAAATACTTGCTCAGGTGGATACAGCACGTAAATTCGGCGCAAAGGGGCAGACTTTTTTCCGAACGGCAAGTTTTCTGGATAATCAGAAGA
>CAYYJL010000329.1:0-3987 GCA_964472245.1 uncultured Ignavibacteriaceae bacterium
GTTTACTTTTGTAGCGTGTTGCCATCCACTGCGCCATGGAAAGTGCTTTTACCGTCTCCCCGTGTTTTCTGAAACTTTTTGTCAAAATGATCAGTGAAGTCATGGAAGCAATGGGAAGCACAATTCCGTAAGATATAAATCCGCTGATGCCGTATAATGCAATCAATCCCGGATTTATAATGAATGTAGCAGCACTCGTCATTGAAGCAGCCAGCGCAAGACCGACCGCAATAGGTGAAAAGACGACACTGCCGACTGCATAGTCCTGCATGCTCTTGATTTTTCTTGCACCGCGGATGACAAAAAATATTGTTAACGCTGCATATAATGCAAGAACTATACGGCTGACAATTATTAATTCTGCATTGCTGTTCATGGCAGAGTCCATGTTAATAACTGACATGCAAAAGCTAATCCTCCGCCGGAACCCATGAGTATAATTTTATCCCCTTTTTTAAGTTTACCCTGTTCGTGGGCAGAGGCCAGCGCCATCGGTATGCAGGCAGACCCCGTATATCCATAGGTGTCCATTATTGTTACTGCCTTTTCATGAGGTGCCTGCAAAATATCCAGCGTTGCACGTATGCTGTTAATGTTTATCTGGGTAAAAAAGTAATGATCAACTGCAGAGGGTAAAACTCCTGCGTCAGTACAAACCTGAATAATCATCGCAGACCATTTCTCAGGGTTCAGTTCTTTCGGGAACTTTTTTACAAACTTGAGCAGATGATCATTCTTTGCCACATTTTCCACGGTTGATGGATATTTTGTTCCGCCTCCGTATATACCCATCCATTCGTTGTACTGCCCTTCTGTGAGCAGCAGTCCGCCTTCTCTCCCCTTTTCATCAGACCGCTGAAGTACTGCAGCACCGGCTCCGTCAGCAAATAGCGTTACAGTTTTTTTATCATGTAAATCCAGATACTTACTCATTGCATAGGCACCGACTACCAGGACGGTATTATAATATTCATCCGCCATAATAAACTTGGTACCCGTTTCCATTGCAGTCACAAATCCCGCACATGCAGTATTTAAATCAAAAGTACCCGCTTTTATAGCACCTAATCTGTGCTGAACAACTGATGCAGTAGAGGGGGAAATAAATTCCGGTGTATCTGTCGCTACAATGATTAAATCAATCTCTGCGGCGGATACATTTGCACTCTTTAACGCATTGCGTGCTGCAGCTTCTGCTAAATCTACTGTTGACTGATTTTCACTGCACCATCTTCTTTCGCGGATAGTCAGATTATCCCGCAGCCAGGTATCCACATCCTCACCCAATATTTCATTGAAGTATGAGTTTGGAATAATATTTTCCGGCGCGTAAAATCCGGTGCCTGTGATTGCTGCAAATCTTCCCATTTACATCACCAGTCCGCCGTCAACCTGAATGGTTGCGCCGTTAATAAATGAAGCATCATCACTTGCCAGAAACAAATATGCAGCTGCAATATCTTCCGGATTACCAAGACGCCCAACAGGAGTTTTTTCCTTCAGCATATCAATTACCTTTTCCGGCACTGTGTTTATCATTTCCGTAGCAATAAATCCGGGCGCTACCGCATTAACTGTTATTCCTTTTCTGCCCAGTTCACGCGCCCATACTTTGGTCATACCTATGATGCCTGCTTTTGTGGCGACATAGTTTGTCTGCCCGAAGTTTCCGTATATCCCCACAACGGAAGAAGTATTAATAACACGGCCGTATTTCTTTTCAGTCATATATACGGCTGCTGCTTTTGTGCAGTTAAAAGCTCCGGTCAGGTTCACATCCAGAACGCTTTTCCACTGTTCCGGAGTCATTTTTAATAAGGTGGCATCCCGGGTAATTCCCGCATTATTAATGAGAATGTCTATAGACTTATATTTTTCTGCAATGGTCGCAAATACAGCACTCACAGCATCAAAATCAGTAACATCTACCTGCATAAACTCAGCAGTATAACCGAGTTCTTTTAACTCGTGCGCGGTTTCTTTCCCTTTTGCAGCATCGCGGTCTGCAATCACCACCGAAGCTCCTTCTGCCCCGAACATTTTTGCTGTTACCTTACCGATGCCCTGCGCACCGCCTGTTATTACTGCTGTTTTATTCTTTAATTTCATTTTATATTCTTTCTGTTTGAAAAATTTCAAACGATATATATAAAAAATTTTCTCCGGTCTCCCGGAGCTATATTTTTATTTATATATCTTCGCTCGTTCTTTTTTCCATTCCTTTAAAAAGTTTGTATAATGTTTTTCCATCAATGTGTAAAAGCGTTCCATTTCCCTGATGCGCTGTTCCGTAGTCCCCTGGTCAGTGGATTTAACCGTCTTTACTTTTGCACGCATATCAGAGGCAATTCTTGTGTTGCTTTTTATCAGTTCAAGATTATTCTTAAATGCGTTTTCAAATATGGCGGGCTCAATTTCGTAATAGTCTTTGCGGTTGTTTTCGGTTATCCATGCTTTTCTGATAAGGTGGTGATCCCTCAGCCGTCTGACAATCTGACTGACCGGACCTTTGCTCCGCTTCAGAGTTTTGCTGATTTCGTCAAGTGAAACCGGTTTGGGGGATGCCAGCAAGAGTGCAACAACATGCCCCATCAGCTTGCTTAAACCGAATGCACGGTAAGCATCACCGAATCTCTGTATCATTTCCTTGCGGAAAAGTTCTTCTTTTGTCATGTTTTACTTTTGAAAATTTTCAAACGTTGAAAACATAAAGGGAATTTTATTTAAATGCAAGAAAATTCGTTGGGTGCATGGGGTCGGGATTGGGTTATTTTCTGCCGGGTTTCAAATCCAGCAGTTTTTCTCTCCCTATGGTCTTTAAAATGATTATTCCTGCCATTATACTCCCTTTTATCGTTCCGGTAACTTTTGATTTACCAATCCTCTTTCTGTATGAAACCGGTATCTCCCGCACCCGCAGCCCTTTTTTCAGTGCGCGAATCTGCATCTCTACTGTCCAGCCAAACCACCTGTCTTCCATTTCAAGAGCAAAGAGTGCATCAGTCCGGATTGCGCGGAACGGACCCAAATCAGTATAACGGAATCCCCAGAACCACTGAATCAGATTCCCGGCAATTACACTCCCTATTATGGACTGCACCGGCAGTGAGCCCTGTTCCCTGTTCCCCATTACTCTGCTCCCCAGCACAAAATCAGCTTCGCCGCTTATTATCGGTGCAGTCAGCTGAGTCATTTCTACGGGGTAATCACTGTAGTCCCCGTCCAGAAAAACCACTATATCAACGGGATGCTGCCGTATATATTCCATCCCCGTTAAACAGGCCCTGCCGTAACCCATAACAGGTTCATCAAGTACCATAGCACCGGCTTTTTCGGCAGCGGCACGGGTACCATCCGTTGAACCGTTATTAATCACAAGTATATATGAAACATTTTCTTTGGGGACAGCTTGTATCACAAGCCCTATGGACTGCTCTTCGTTATGCGCCGGAATAATGATACCGGTTTTCATGTTTTATATCAGTACCGGAAAATGTGGCTTTGATAGGGACGGAGTTCAATAAATAATCCCGTATTGATAACTTCGTCTTTCACTCTTTTGTACGTCGTATTGTTCAGCACATCAGTCAGATCAAACAGCTCTGCTGTACTGTCATCAAGAGGTAGGCGGATTCTACAGACAGAGACGCGGTCTGAATAGTTTACCACTACCAGGGCATGTTTGTTCTCCAGTGTCCATGTCCACGCCATTAAATTTGTGCAGCTGTCGTCATGATGTGAAACCGGACTGCATTCGCGCATCTTCCATCTGCCATCCTTAAATAACTTATCCGCTGTTATTGCAAGGAGTTTAGTATAGAAAGCTTCAACCGATTCCACAACCTGCTCTTTGGGTTCGCGCCCCAGCTGCACCGGGACACGGATTCTCTTTCCCTGAAACTGACCATCATGATAAAATCGCATTCCCTGTACCGTGGAAATGATTACCGCTGCCGCAGATGATTTCTCCTTGCCAAGTGCTGCCAT
>CAYYJL010000330.1:0-3986 GCA_964472245.1 uncultured Ignavibacteriaceae bacterium
AATATTACCAGCTTCCGCTGGCCCCGCCGCCGCCAAAACCGCCGCCTCCGCCGCTGAATCCGCCAAAACCGCCTCCTCCTCCCCCACCGCCAAAGGAGCCGCCGCCAAATCCACCGAAGCCGCCAACATACACCCCTCGTCTTCTTCTGCCTCCACCGAGCAATAAACTCAGTAAAATGAAAATGATGAAGAAAATAATTCTCCCCGCCGGAAATTTCTCTTCTTTGTCCTCCTGCCGGATGTTGTATTCACCTGCAATGGCGCGGATTATAGAAGTGATACCAATTTTAATGCCACCGTAATAATCGCCTTCCTTAAAGAAGGGGACTACTTCTTTTCTTATAATATAGCTGGCAGTAGCATCCGGAAGTGCACCTTCCAGACCGTAACCAACCTCGATCCGGAGCAGGCGGTCCTTCTTAATAACGAGAAAAAGCACGCCGTTGTTGTTTTCCTTGGTGCCGATTTTATTTTTCTCAGCAACCTGCAGTGCATATTCCTCTAACGGATAACCGTCTAACGAGGACATCATCATAAAGACCACTTGATTTGATGTGGAATCGAAATGAATTTTCAGCAGACCGCTCAGCTCACTCACCTGTTCAGGTGTTAAGGTCTGTGTATAGTCTGTGACCCAATTCTTCAGTTCCGGAACTTCCACTTCCGCAGCAAGCGGAAGTGAAAGAAGAATAATAAGCAGGAGAAATTTTTTCAATTCGATTTAGAATTCCACCTTAGGAGCATTTTCGCTGCCTGCAGCTGCCTGGAAGTATTGTTTTTCATGGAAGCCCAAAATTCCGGCTAGGAGGACTACAGGAAATCTTTTAATTGCTGTGTTATATACTTTGACTACATCGTTAAATCTGTTTCTTGCAACAGTGATTCTGTTTTCAGTGCCTTCAAGCTGTGCTTGCAGTTGCTGGAATCCTTCGTTTGCTTTTAAGTCGGGATAATTTTCCACGGTAACAAGCAATCTTGAGAGTGCTCCGCCTAAAGCGCTTTGGCTTTCCTGAAATTTGGCGAATGCCTGCGGGTCATCCAGCACGTCTTTATTGACCGTCATCTGGCTGACTTTAGCTCTGGCTTCCGTCACACCAAGCAGTACATCTTTTTCAAAATTAGCATAACCCTTAACCGTGTTTACGATATTAGGGATGAGGTCGGCGCGTCTCTGGTACTGGCTTTCCACCTGCGACCACGCGTTATTTACTTCTTCATTCATGGTAACAAATGAATTGTATGAAGAAATTCCCCACATCACTAATCCGCCGATAAATACAACGAAGATAATTCCGACAATCAGTAACCATTTTTTCATCTTCTTACTCCTGTGATTATATATATAAATTCTTTAATTGGTCAAACTGCGGGATGGAGCCGGTATTCTGCCGCCGCGCATCACAAACCCTGATGAGTTTAACGTACTGACTTTCATGATCGGGGCTTTTCCGAGAAGGCCGCCGTAATCAACATATTCACCCACTGATTTCCCTTCGGCCGGAATAATCCGTACTGCCGTGGTTTTATCATTAATAATTCCGATTGCTGCTTCATCTGCAATAATTCCTGCAATGGTTGAAGCCGGCGTTGAACCCGGTACGGCAATCATATCCAAACCGACTGAACAGACGGCAGTCATTGCTTCTAATTTTTCAATTGAAAGATGACCTTTTTCAACAGCACGTATCATACCCTGATCTTCGCTGACGGGTATAAAAGCTCCGCTCATTCCGCCGACTGATGTACTTGCCATCTGCCCGGCTTTCTTAACGCAATCGTTCAGTAATGCAAGCGCAGCTGTTGTACCCGGAGCCCCTACATCTTCAACACCCATAGCCATCAATATATCTGCAATGCTGTCTCCTTCGGCAGGTGTGGGTGCAAGTGATATATCCACTATGCCAAACGGGATGCCGTGTTTTTCAGCAACTTTTCTTCCGATGAGTTCACCGGCACGGGTGATTTTAAAGATCGTCTTTTTGATTGCTTCTGAAAGTGCCTGAAAGTTTACATTGCCTAAAGATTTTATTGCATCAAGCACAACGCCCGGACCGCTGATTCCAACATTTAAGACTGTTTCAGGTTCTGATATACCGTGAAAAGCACCGGCAACAAATGGATTATCTTCAACTGCATTACAGAATACAACTAATTTTGCACAGCCGATAGATTCCTGTGCTGCTGTAAGGTAGGCTGTTTCCTTAATTACCTCTGCCATCATCATCACTGCATCCATATTAATTCCGGCGCGGGTTGAGCCGATATTAACACTTGAGCAGACTTTTTTTGTTTGGGAAAGTGCAGCAGGGATTGACTTAATCAGAGAGATGTCCCCATTGGTAAATCCTTTTTGAACCAGTGCAGAATAACCGGCTATATAGTCTATGCCGATTTCACCCGCAGTTTTATCCAGTACACGGGCTATCTCTACAACATCATCAGGGGCAAAACCGTCTGCCAGCAGGGCTATGGGAGTTACAGACACTCTTTTATTGGCAATGGATATACCGTATGTACGCTCAACATCACGGGCAAGTGCAACGTGTTTGGAAGCCAGACGTGTTATTTTATCGTAAATTTTTCCGCAAACAACTTTTATATTTCTGTCTGCACAGTCCCGGAGACTGATTCCCATAGTAACGGTGCGGATATCAAAATGCTCCACCTCCGTCATTTTTATAGTTTCTAGAATTTCTTCGAATTCGTATGGCAAAGTTTTCCTGTCAGGGTAAAAATTATTTAAATGCGGTGCATATACCGGAATACATCCTCATGCTGAAGATATATTTTGATTTTTTGTTTTTCCGCCAGTATATTAAGTCTGTCCTGCAAATCGCGTAAATTCATAGAGCTGTTAGATATATCAATCACCATAATCATGGTGAAAAACTCCTGCATGATTTTTTGGGAAAGATCCAGTATATCACAGCCGGCTTCACTGAGCACACTGGCAACTGCGGCAACAATGCCGGAAGTGTTTAGGCCAAATGAAGTAAGGATAACTTTTTGTGAAGCGGATGAATCATCGCCTGATGCAGAAGCGGCAAATTGGGAAGCAGGGCTGCCCTGAGTCTGGCCGAGTTTTTCAGTAATATATTTTTTTACGCCTTCAGGTGTGGCATCCTGGCCTAAAGCGGTAATCGCCTCAACTGCCATTTCCCGTATTTTTTCTTCAGTTACCATTCTGGTTTTTTTCCAATGTACTTTTCATTAAAAAACTGTAAAAGTTTGTTCCGTACGGAAATATTGTGATTCTCAGCAAAAGTGAGAGTGTTCTTAAGATTTCCGTTATAAAAACGGGAAAATAGGAAATTTCCCGTCATTAAACCATCAAATATACGGTTTTCTGAAATTGCATTTACCATAATGTAGCCCCAAAAACCTGTCCAGCCCAAAGAAAGTATGCCGGAAGTGTATTCGCCAAGGTAAATTTGCCCGCTGCCGGGGAGAATGGCAGACATAAGGCGGATAAAGGCGGGGTTCACTTTATCATCAGCAGCAGTTTTAGCAAGTATTGCGAGGGAATCGCCGGGGAAAAGGGAATCCAGCAAAGCTGCACCCTTCTCATACTCCTGATTAAAAATCAATGCGATAGACCTCCAATATGCTATTTCGTTTGAAAAGCCGGAAGAGCTATGTCTGTTTTCTGCGACCCTGAGAATTTCCAGTGAGTTTTCCGGGTTGTTGCGGAGCAGTTCATTTTTTGCAAGTTCAATGGATGAAGAAAGATACTCGCTGCCGGCTGACGAGATGTTTCTCGCATTGGAAAAATAACGGCCGGCCATATCATAAAAGCCGCCTGTACGGTACGCTTTGGCAATAAGCAGGTTTGCCTCGTAGCGGTGAGCTCCTACCGAATCGAAAAAGAGATAGCGCTTCAGTTCCGTGACGGAGTTGAAATATTCTCCTGATTCGAAAAGTGATTTGCCATTATTAAAAAGGGATACCGGTCCGCTGTTTTGCTGTGCGAACAGAACAACGGATGA
>CAYYJL010000331.1:0-3971 GCA_964472245.1 uncultured Ignavibacteriaceae bacterium
CCCCGCTCTGCAAGAAAATCCATTGCATCTGCGATGTTTTTATCACTGAACAAAACATAGCTGTCCACATTGGTAATCCACACAGCTCTGAATTCTGTGTTCTGCTGCGCCCGGAGAAGACCTGCCGAAACTAAAAGTAGTAGAAGTATTTTTTTCATTTATCACGCACCTGTAGTAATTCAGGAAAAACCGCCTTCTGGCTGTATAATTTTTCCTTTAACAAACTTTTATATTTTTTAATTCCTTCATAGAAAAAGAAAACCTCCCCCTGCAATCCGGCTTTCCGGTTAGCGTCAATCATGGCACTCAGAAAAGATTCTTCCGGCTGATATTTGCCAACTTTAATAAGCACACCCGGATAAAATCTGAAATAATTTTCTTTTTTAATCTGGGTTACAACAATCTCATTCAGGGCATCGGTATATTTTTTTATATCGTAGCGGTAAACCTGCGGGCATATCAGTTCAACCCAGCCGTTTTCCAGCCAGGTCGGCCAATCCTGAAGATATTCTTCCTTAGACCAGGGATATATACTTGGTGCCATAGATACAATAACACCGGGTTTTAGTTTTTTAACTGATTCAAAAATACCTTTCATATAAAGATTTAATATATCTGCGCGCCACTGTACCCATGCAGAGTCTTTATAATCCTCAGGAGGATTTGCACCGTTATGTTCCTTTTTGTACTTATCAACAGTATATGCATCGTACCCGGCCGAAGAAGGCAGGGCTGGCAGACGGTCATCCCCCTGTATTCCGTCAATATCATAATTGCTGACCACTTCAAGAATTAAATCCAGCATAAACTGCTGCACGTCGGGATGAAAAGCATTCATCCATTCAAAATTATTTTTTTTAACCAAATTGCCGTGAATATCTTTAGCTTTCCATTCAGGTTTAGCTGCCAGCAGATGCCCGCCATTAAGATTATAAGAAGAACTGAAACCAAATTCAAACCATGCAAAAACCTTAATATTCTCTTTATGCGCTTCCTCAATCAGTTCTTGCAGCGGATCACGCCCCCAATACAATGTGTCCATTTCAATGCCGAATGTTTCCTTCATTACTTTGCTGGGATACAAAGTAACACCTTTATTCCAGGTCACGGCAAAAATTGTGTTGATGTTTAGCTCCTTGCAAAGCTGTACCGCCTCCACTATTTTTGCGCGGGAGGTGAGTACATCGCTGTCAACATTGGTAAGCCATACGCCGCGCACAGCTTTTATTGATTCTTCCGGGGGAACAGTTCTGCACGATACAGAAAAAGGGAGAGAAGAGAGCAGAAGAAAAAGAAGAAGAAATTGTCTTTTCAAAACTCTCCCCGCAAACCTATTCTGATATCAAACATTTGAAAGACACTGATGTTTTCCTTGTTGAGTATAAGTGCCGGCCACAATTCTCCAATTATCGCTTTATAATTTGCAGCCGCAAAAAAACTGACCGGCTTTATGACCGGAACTGTTATGCCTGCACCAAAATTAAAACCGCCGCTCCAGTCGTTTTGGTTTATCTCTGCTACCGAAATAAATTCCAAACCGGATTTGGTACCGTTACCCGTTGTATCGTAATATATTGAGTCCCGGAAACTGCCGCGCAGACTTTCCCAGCGGTATACGCCAAAACCAAGATGCAGATCTGCCTGAAATAATTCTCCGGAATAAATACGGTGCTCTAACTGCGCCGTTAAACCCACAGCAGAAAAATTCATTTCCAACCCGGGAGTCGGGACGTTTACGGTTTTTTCCACCCCATTGATGGTGAGGTTCCGCTTTACGTACAGTTCATCTTCATTCACTTCGGTGAGGTTGATATACTCCAATCGGCCAAACCATTTCCATCCCGGTGATGTTTCCGTTCCTGCA
Source organism: uncultured Ignavibacteriaceae bacterium (assembly GCA_964472245.1). Classification (GTDB taxonomy): domain Bacteria; phylum Bacteroidota; class Ignavibacteria; order Ignavibacteriales; family Ignavibacteriaceae; genus H2-BAC3. Next base: position 1,865 of record CAYYJL010000331.1, read on the forward strand.
GAAAGACTGAATGAAGTGCCCGGGTCAAACCGCTGCGCAAAACTGCCTGAGGGAATTACAAAACCGCCCTCTGCCTGAAGCTGCCAATTGCTCTGTGCGGTTACTATAGTTGTCATCAGCGGAAAAAAGAGTAATATGTATATAATTTTTTTCATTGGTATTCGGTTTTAATAGTTAAAAACGGCAGATACGGCTAAGCCAAAATCATTTTCAAAAATGAAGGCATTGTATCCCATTTTATCATTGATGTTCAGAATATGAGAATATTTCACTTTTGCTTCCAGTGCAAAACCTTCAGACAATGTATATCGCCCGGTGACGTTGCCAAACACCACCGCAGGATTACCATATTTATCGGTTGCAAAATTCCTGTATGCATATTCGTATGTCAGACCGTATGAATCAAATCTTCTCTGCCACTCCTCTGCAAGATACATGCGCCTTGTGTAAAAGTATAAACCTCCGCCGGCTTCAGCATAAACAGCAATAGACTCAGAAAGATTAAATTCTTTCCCTATACCAATCAATACGGGGAGTAAATCCATCTTTTGAACAGGAACCAGCGACGCTTTAGATCCCGGGTTTTCTGCTAAATCTGCCGCAACGCGGTTTTTATAACGAATCTCCCAAAAATCCCAATTCCACTTCTGAAGGGCTGAATCCTGTGATACACTATACAAAGTATATCCACCGGTGAGACTGACCACAAACATATCTGCAACTTTAAACCTGAGGGTTAAGCCGCCGCCTACACCGTCTGCCTTATTAACAGAAAGCCGTTTGGAAAGTGCCGAGGAATAATCAGTATAAAACGAAATTGATTGAACCTGCCCATATATACTCTGAGACAAGAACAACAAAACAACTGCCGGAAAAAATAATTTTTTATTCATTATCATCTCACATCTCATACCGTAAGGTGAACCGCATTGTCCCCCCTAACCGGCCGTAATCTGCATAGGAAAAATCTGCTGCAATAGTCTGGGAAAAATCTGAGTTGAATCCGACTCCAAAAGAATACGATTCCTCATCATAAAAGAATTTATATCCCCCCCGGATAAAAAACATTTTATTCAAACCAACCTCCACGCCTGTATTCAACCGCTCATCACCGTCATTAGGGTGAACTGCTTCAGCAGAAAAAGTTACACGCAAATCTTCAGTATAGGAGCCATATACCTCGGATGCAGCACCCAGCCGTATGGATGAAGGCATTTTGAACGGGTCATTCAGGTATTTCGATTCCGTTCCAAAATTTCTGACAGATGCCGCGATTCGGAAACTTCCGACACCGGTATAATACAGTACTCCGCCGTCAAAAAGCACATTATCGGCAGAATATATATCTATAGTTTCCTTCACATACTTCAGTGCGACACCAAAAGCGAATTTATCAGTCAATCTTCTGGAATATCCTGCAAATATTGCCGTTCCATTTGCGCTGAACTTTCCTGTTTCGTCAAAAAATTTCTGACCTGATGATTTTACAGTCCTTTGCATTTCTCCGTAATCCATCCGTAATACCCCGGCTGCAAAGACGCCCATGCCTGTATTCATGGAATAGGAAAAACCATAATGATTGATTTCAGCGATATACGATGCATATGAAAGCGAGAGAGAATGTGCCTGATCGGAAAAACCGAGTCCCGCAGGATTAATAAACAGCGCGTTGCTGCCATTATCGGAAAGTGCTATGGAGGATTCTCCAAGAGCCGCCGTTCTCGCACTTAATGGTACATTTAGAAAAACAAAGCCGGAAGTTGCATTTTTCTTAAATTCCTGGCTATAACCGATGATGTTAATCAGTATGAAGAGTAAAACAAACTGTTTCATTATCTCACCACCGCAAACTTTCCGGTTTTGGTACCAATGGGTGAATCAATATGGTAAATATAAACTCCGCTTTCTATATATAAACCAAAATCAGTTACCTGATCCCAGGATACAACGGCACCTACTCCCTCCTCAACTTTCAGCGTTTTCACCAGGTCACCCCGCACTGTATATATTCTGATAGTACAGGGGTTTGGTATATTAACAAACTGAATTCTGTCTGATTCCCCGGGAAGCGAAGAACCTGCCCCGATGACAAAAGGATTCGGAACAA
>CAYYJL010000332.1:0-3478 GCA_964472245.1 uncultured Ignavibacteriaceae bacterium
AATTGCCGACCACTTAAACCCCAAACCTCCTGAACCGGAACAGGGCAGACCGCCGGAAAGAGATTTTAATCCCCGCTTTTCCATGGAGATTCTGGATCCCTCTGAGGATTCCCCCTACCGCATATCCGACCATACTTTTAATAATGCGGATATATCAGGGGGTGATTTGAATGCTGACCAGTATATACAGCCGGATGATGAGTTGAATGAGTTTTCCCATTTTCAGATAGACCCCGGCAAGTTTTCGTTTGATAACGATAATGGAAATGAAGGAGATACTCCTAAGGACAGAGGCAAAACCGGGACATTTGAAATAGGAGATGATGATACCGGTGAAGCAGAATACCCGCTGCCGGAAAATGATATATATAAGGAAATTTACGGCGAGGAGCCGTTTGCTCAATCCGAACAGGAAACAAAGAGTCCGGCAAGAATTGATGATATAGAGCTGCCGCCCAATCTTGATTTTTCAGCTTTTGATGAATCTGATGAAATCCGCAAAGAAGGATCCATAGAAGATTTTATGAAAGACGGGGAGGATGCAGATATGTGGGATTTTGGCAGCACGCAGGAAGGCCCGCCTTCCGGTACAACGCAAAAATTTATTGATCCCGATTCAATAGTGCTTAAACCGGATACGCCGGAAATAGATGATGAGTTGAAAGCAATCCGCGATATGTTTGCCGAGCAGGGTATTGAAGGCGCCGATGAGTTTGCAAACACTCTGCTTAATTCAGATTTTGCTTCGCAATCCCAGGAAGAGCTGGAAGCAATGTTTAAGGGAGTATTCGGGGGCACGGAAAAAGAAAGTGAAGTACCCCCAGAAGAGATTACCGGAGCTGCTGACACCAGTCTGGAATCACTCTTTGAAGAAACTATGGGTGAAAAACTTGAACCGGAAAGTGATGCCGGTGAAAAAGCCGAAGAAGAGTCAGGATTTTCATTCCCCGGTTTTGAAGAGACAGAGCCGGATCAGGAGGGAAAGACCGGATATATACAGCCGGATGAAGAGGATGAAAATACTTTTGCAGGATTTGGGAACACTGCCGAAGTTGAAACGGAGAATGAACAGCAGGATAGTAAAACTGATGATGATGCAAGCGAAGGACTTGGTTTCAGTTTAACATTGCCGCCGGAATATGATACCGATTCTGCAGATGAAACAGAAGCAGCAGATACTACACAACAGGAATTTACCGATGAGCACCCGGCAGACGAGGCAGAACCCGTTGCGGGCACTCCTCTATCCGATTCCGATGAAAACCGGAATATAAAACCGGAAGATTATGATGCCGAAGAAGAACGGATGCGTCTGCTTTACTCCACAGAATCCCGCAGAAGAACGAGTGAATTTGATGAATGGAAGTTTGAGCAATCCGATGAGGATATACCCGCTTCCATAAATGATGGAGCAGAAGTGCCGCCATCTGCCGAACTTGCTGGTGAACCGCAGAGCAGTTCTGAAGAACCGGGAATGGACTGGAGCTTTACAGAGGAAGAAGGTACCGGACAAACGACACCTCCTGTGGAAGATAATACAAACAAAGGGAAGCAGCTTGCCAATTTGTTTGGTAAATCAGATGAGAAAAAATTCCGCATGACCGGTATTACCGGAGATGATGCCTTCGGCGGTGATGCGGTCAGCTCAGAGGAATATATATGGGATTTTGATAAGGGTGAGTTTGTACCTGTTCAGAAAACTGTTTCTGATGCACCAACTCCCCATGCAGAGGCATCTCCAGAGGAAACCCCGCTGCCGGAAACCACAGAAGAATCGGCTCCCGGATTTGCAATGACGGGTGAAACTGTTACGGATGATTTTATCTGGGATACTGAGACAGGTGAATTTATCCGTGTTACTCCTGAACCTGAGGGTACTGCTGCACCTGCAGAATCTGAAGGCGATGCTGCACCGGAAGATGAATTGCCTTCTGCAAATCCCTTTGCCTTAACCGGTGAGATATATACGAATGACTACGTTTGGGATCCCGTAAAAAATGATTTTGTGCGTGCAGATGCTGATACCGCAAAAGAAGAAAAGACAGACCCGCAGTTTCCTGATGGAATACAGCCGATTTCCGAACCGGACATGGATGAAGAATTTACAAATACGGAAACGGATGCAGGAGAGATTTCCGCGGCAAATGATGAATTAACCGGGGATATATCTGCAAACGATATATACGCATCAGATGAACCCGGTGCAATGCAGATCATCCCAAAGGAAGCTGAAGAACCGCAGCCGGTACAAGAAGAACAGTTTGACAGTTTGTGGGATTTTGAGGATGAGGAAGAGGAATCCGCACCCGGCCGTATAACCGCGGAACAAATCCCGGATGATAAACCATCTGATACTGCTTCCTCTGGACCTGATATTATTGAAGATATACCGGAATTTAGTTTTGGTGACCGGGAAGGCAGCACACAACCAGATATATATAATCAACCCGCTGCCGAAGATGAACCGGAAGATTTATTCCCTGATTTTGAAGGCGAGGGAGAAGATAAGACATCCGGTGAAGGTGAGGATTTTGCTTTTGGATTCGGTGATGAGCAGAGTGAAGAGGATAAACCTCAAACAGACGGAGCCGGACCAATGCCCGGCGGGCAGATAGCTCCGCAATCCATGGATGAATTAAAATCGTGGATTGATACCGCTGAGGAAAAAGATTTGGTTAATCTGCTCGGAGAAATGGGGAAAGCGTTTAAGAATTTCGGCCTAACGGATGTATCGGGAGAAGCAGCTTCTTCCGGTGCAAGTATGGGGGCAGAAAATAATGAATCATTTAATGTGCAGGAAGATGAAGACGGCCAATCCGATGAGTTTGCCGGATTCACTTCAGGTGATCAGTTTAAAGAGGACAATATGAGTCAGGATAACAGGCAGGATAAGAACAAATCCCTCCGGTCATTATTTAAGAAAACGACTGAAAGAACCGACGAGCAGCCGGTAAAGGGGAATGATCCTTTTGATTCGGCGAATAATGCGTGGAGCGGATTCGGTGAAAATGAACCGGGATTTACCGAAGATGATACTGCCGGTGCGGGTGAAGGATACTCGAATGGTGAAGCATCAACTCTTGGTAATGTATTCCAGGATCCGGAAGATGATGAACCTTTTACCTATGTTAAAAAGGGAGAGTTAGAGAGCGCAAGTTCACTCAGAAAAAGTGATACGTTTGATTCAGTCCAGCTTTCATCTCAGGAAAACTCCGGCTTAAGTGTTGAACAGCTGCGTTTAATTATTGAAGCTGCAAAAACAGTAAACTCAAATGTCCGGCTTGATGAGGCGTTAAAATCCATTGTTGTTGCCGCATCCAATATTACCAAGGCAGACAGGGGTACGTTATATATCATTGACCGCGAAACCGATGAGTTATGGTCCAAGGTGATGAAGGGGCAGGCGGTTGAAGAAATCAGATTAAAAATAGGGCAGGGGCTTGCCGGCTGGGTTGCAAAAGAAGGGAAAGAAATTAAT
>CAYYJL010000332.1:3488-3969 GCA_964472245.1 uncultured Ignavibacteriaceae bacterium
CAGGATGAACGATTTGATCCACATTTTGACAGTGTAACAGGTTACCGCACCACCTCCATGCTTTGTTATCCGATTAAGGATAGACATGGCAATGTAACAGCGGTGTTGCAGCTGCTTAACTCCATGAATGGCAGTTTCAGAAAACTTGACGAAGAGATGATAAGCGCGCTTTCTTCATTTATTGCAATCAGTCTGGAAAATGCAGAGCTGGTGGAAAAGATGGTGCAGGGAGACCGTTTGCTGAGTCTTGGCAAGGTTGCTAACTTTATTATCTCTGACATAAAGAAACCTATCCTCACAATTAAACATCTTTCCGAACATCTGCGCACTAAAAAAGATTTACCCAAAGATGTGCGTTCTATATTAAAGATGATTCTGGATCAGTCTATAATTGTCGGTGATTTGATTCTTACGACCCTGAACTATTCCCAGGGTAAAGTACTGCTGAACAAAAAGCTGCAGAAGATTAATCCTGTTATGG
>CAYYJL010000333.1:0-3952 GCA_964472245.1 uncultured Ignavibacteriaceae bacterium
AATGTAAAACTTCCGAATGGAGTTATATACGGCGCTGCCGTGGTCTTTATTCTGTTTCTAATCCTGAGTTTACCGTTTGTGTCAGATGAAATTGCAACGGTTACGGCATATTATCATCATACATTATGGGCTGCGGGATGGATACTACTCTTCTGCGCCGGGTACTCCGCATGTATATATATTTGTTCAGGTTACGCAGCAGGTAACCCGGCTGCTGCCTGGCTCCGATGGATGGGCAAAAATGTAACACCGGTATATGTAATCCAATGGATAGTTATCGGCAACACGGGAACCCTGTTCTACCAAAGCTGGGGATATACAGAAAGCATTCTGTTCTTCACCGGTTTGCTTGTGTTAATCTCTGCTGCAATGTATTATTGGGAAAATTACCACCGGAACCATTTACCATAAAAAAAGCAGCACGGTTCAGGGAACCGCGCTGCTTTAACTTATAAGAAAACCGTCTATTTAACGGACGCCCGTATATATTCTCTGTTTAAGCGGGCAATATTGGAAATCGAAATTTCCTTGGGGCACTCGGCTTCACATGCACCGGTATTTGTACAGGAACCAAATCCTTCCTCATCCATCTGAGCAATCATGTTGAGCACACGGCTTTCTCTTTCAGGATGCCCCTGCGGAAGCAGCGTAAACTGCGAAACTTTAGCAGAAACAAATAACATAGCCGATGCATTTTTGCAGGCAGCCACGCAAGCACCGCAGCCGATACAAGCAGCGGCATCAATTGCTGACTCAGCTTCATCATGAGGTATTAATATTGCATTGCCGTCCGGTGCCGACCCTGTACGTACGGAAACAAACCCGCCCGCCTGCATAATGCGGTCAAATGCACCTCTATCCACAATCAAATCCTTAATTACCGGGAACGGCTTAGCCCGCCATGGTTCAACATGAATGGTTTCACCGTCATGAAAGGATCTCATGTGCAGCTGGCAAGCAGTTACACCTTTCTTAGGGCCGTGTGCTCTTCCGTTTATATATAAATTGCAGCTTCCGCAGATTCCCTCGCGGCAAACATGATCAAAGGCAATCGGCTCCTGGTTTTTTTCAATTAACCGTTCGTTAACAACATCAAGCATTTCCAGAAAGGACATATCAGGTGATATATCCGGTGCGGAATAGGTTTCAAATTTACCTTCACTGTTTGCGTTTTTCTGACGCCATACTCTTAATGTGATATTCATTCTTTATCCTTCAATTACCTTATTTATAACTGCGTTTGGAAAGTGACACTTCTTCAAATGCCAGCGGTTCTTTATGCATGGTATACCCTCCGTTTACACCGGTATGTTCCCACGCTGCCACATAAGCGAAGTTATCATCATCGCGGAGTGCTTCGCCTTCTTCAGTCTGGTATTCCTCTCTGAAGTGACCTCCGCACGATTCGTTTCTGTGCAAAGCGTCAATGGCAAGCAGCTCGCCCATTTCTAAGAAATCAGCAACACGGCCGGCTTTTTCCAGCGATTGATTTAATTCAGCATCGCTGCCGGTTACCCGGACGTTCTGCCAGAACTCCTCACGTACTTTTTTGATTTCTTCCACGGCAAATTTTAATCCGGCCTCATTCCTGCTCATGCCCACATAATCCCACATAACTTTGCCGAGCTTCTTGTGGTAATGGTCAACGGAGTGTTCCCCATTTATTGAAATGAGTTTGCCAATCCTGTCCCGTACTTCCGCTTCTATTCGGTTGAACTCATCATGCTGTGTGGTGATTTTATCCAATCCTCCTTCCGCAAGATAGCCGCCTAAGGTGTATGGAATAACAAAATAGCCGTCTGCAAGTCCCTGCATCAATGCACTGGCACCAAGCCGGTTTGCACCATGGTCAGAAAAGTTTGCTTCGCCAAGGACGAATAATCCGTTAACATTGCTCATCAGATTATAATCAACCCAAAGCCCGCCCATTGTATAGTGGACTGCGGGATATATACGCATCGGCATTTCATACGGATTTTCGGCGGTAATCTGCTCATACATCTGAAACAGGTTACCGTATTTTTCGGCAATCTTATCCTTGCCTAACCGTTTAATTGCATCGGCAAAATCCAGATATACAGCAAGTTTGCTTGAACCAACCCCCCGGCCGTCATCGCATACCGCTTTTGCATTTCTGGATGCAACATCGCGGGGAACAAGATTGCCGAAGGATGGATATTTTCTTTCTAAGAAATAATCTCTTTCATCTTCCGGAATGCTCTGCGGAGCCCGTGTATCATCCGCCTTTTTCGGTACCCAAACGCGTCCGTCGTTTCTTAAACTTTCGCTCATCAATGTTAATTTAGACTGATGATCTCCCGAAACAGGAATACAGGTAGGATGAATCTGCACATAACAGGGATTTGCAAACAATGCACCTCTTTTATGTGCTCGCCATGCTGCCGTTACATTGGAACCCTTTGCATTAGTAGAAAGGTAGTATACATTGCCGTAACCACCCGTTGCAAGGATAACCGCATCTGCAGCGAATCTTTCAATTGCTCCGGAAACCATATTCCTTGCAATGATGCCGCGTGCTTTGCCGTTGATGATAACAAGGTCCAGCATTTCATAACGGTTGTACATCTGAATATTGCCAAGTCCTATCTGTTTGGACATAGCACTGTAAGCTCCAAGAAGCAACTGCTGCCCGGTCTGCCCGCGGGAATAAAAGGTCCGGGAAACCTGTGCCCCGCCAAAAGAACGGTTATCAAGATATCCTGCGTAATCCCTTGCAAAGGGCACACCCTGCGCAACACACTGATCAATGATGTTAACGCTCAGTTCAGCCAGACGGTGGACATTAGCTTCGCGGGCACGGTAATCACCGCCTTTAATGGTATCATAAAAGAGACGGTATATACTGTCCCCGTCATTCTGATAATTCTTAGCGGCATTAATGCCGCCTTGTGCTGCAATGCTGTGAGCACGGCGAGGGCTGTCCTGAAAACAGAAAGATTTCACTTTATAGCCCATTTCTGCAAGTGAAGCCGCTGCAGAACCTCCGGCAAGACCGGTGCCTACAACAATAACTTCATATTTTCTTCTGTTTGCGGGGTTGATAAGTTTTAAGTGGGCTTTATGTTCGCTCCACTTTGTTGCTAAATTTCCTGAAGGTATTTTTGAATCAATTTTCATATTAGTTTCCTCCCGTGGCTTTGTATATGAATAAGAAATAGAGAGGTATATATGCAAACAAAGCCGGAACAATTATTGCAAAAAGAGTTCCGGTTTTCTGGATAAGCGGTGTATACCGTTTATGATTTAAACCGAGTGTCTGAAATCCGCTTTGGAATCCATGATTAAGATGGAATCCCATTAAAATCATCGCTACCACATATAACGCGGTATATGCCGGATTCTGGAACGCTGAAACCACAGAGGCAAACAATGTTTCCTCATGTGTGTGACCCAGCCAGCCCATGACTTTATGATCAACAAAAAATGTTTTAAGATGAATAACTAAAAAGATCAGGACGATGCTCCCGCTCCAGATCATCGTGCGTGAGAAGAAACTGCTGTTTTCCCCCGGTCTGTTGACCGCATAGCCGACAGGCCTTGCTTTTTTATTCTCGATGGATAACCGGATTCCATCCCCGATATGAAACAGAAATCCCAGAAACAGAACCACTTCCATAATTAAAATTATCGGATTTGTTTTCATAAATTCTGAGTACTGCGCAAAGGCAGCGCCGTTATCATTTTTAAGGAGGAGGAAATTTCCGGAAAGGTGGACTATGAGGAAGCTGCACAGGAATAGACCCGTAACAGCCATAATTATTTTTTTGCCGACAGACGATGTAAACGTCTTTTTCAACATACTCATTAAGTATATCCTTATCATTAATTGTTTATGGCACTGATCAAACTTATCAAAATCCCGAGAGATTTCCAATCTTGACAGGTGGAATATTACGTCAAAAATGGCTTTTTTTTCTCAAAAACGCATAAA
>CAYYJL010000334.1:0-3949 GCA_964472245.1 uncultured Ignavibacteriaceae bacterium
TTTCCCCGTCCCAAAAATCGCATCTAACCGCCCCCGGCTGTCATATCCGTATTTCTGCGCAAGCTGTGTCGTCAACCCGCTGTAGTAGCCCGTATCCACCTGGCTGGCACTGTTATACGCATAACGCTTGTCAACCCTGGCTGTCGTCTTGGCATCATTCTTACTGCTCCGTATCTCCTGCAGGCGCCCCTCATCATCATAATCATACCAACGGTAAAAATTCTGCACATCTCCTGTGCTCTTGTTATAATAAAAACTCTGTTTTATCATATTATTTGCTGCATCATACTCCGTCTTTATCCGCTTCCACGGCAAATTACCATACTTCACATCAAAAAACAATACCCGCCCAAGCACATCATAAATATACACCTTATAATTCCACGCATCCCCAACCTTATCACGGAATGCTGTCGCAGCCACTCTCCCCTTATAATTCCGGTACTCTGCAGAAAGATTATCAAATGCAGAGGGTATCACGCTGAACACTCCCGTCCGCACTATCTTATCGTACATGTTAATTACTAATTTATACGTCGTATCCAATTCAAATCCCGGCACATTATAACTGCCGCCCCCTGCCGGAAACTCGGTTCCAAACGGTTGATTATAAACTGTATCTGCAAACAAATAATTATTTATCAGCGTCTCCGCACTCGTAGCCCAGCTCCCCTTATAAATCATTCGCCCAAATCCGTCATAACCGGAGTAAACAATATCCCACGGCCCCGTCCCTTTCTTATGCACATAAAACCGCAGTCTCCCCAATTTATCATAATAATAACGGTCATCTCCGGCATCCGGGCTTACCCGCCTTTTCATATTCCCAAGATCATCGTACTCATATCTTGTCACCTTCCCCATCGGACTCTTTACACTGTCTAACTGCTGTATTTCATTATAATAAAAACTCGTTTCCAGACTTGTGCTGCTGTTAATCCATTTTTTTTCTTTTATTGTTTTCCCCGCCAAATTTGCAGTAACAGATTTCTTGTTCCCCTCCTCATCAAAAATCACCGTTTCTGCTTCTGTCGCGCTGTAAGTATAACTCATTGTCTGCTTAGGCGCTCCGGCACTTGAGTCCCCCATGCGGATTTCCGTCTTTCTCCCTGCTCCGTCATAATAATAAAACACCTTCCGGCCCAGTCCGTCCCGCTCCTCCTTTTTTAACCCTGCATGATTATAAACATTCTCCTGTTTCAGCACACTGCTGTTATCCTTTCTTACAGCATACCGCTTTAGCTCCTGCCCCTCGCTGTCTCCCTCGGCTCTGGCTTTTACCTCAAGCAGATTTTGCAAATCATAGTTCCTCCTCTGTTTTATATGTACCGTATTATTATAATCATCATAGCTGTATTCAATAGTCGCTCGGGCTGTTCTGTTGGTATCAGGGTCCAGCACCATAATTCGGTAATCCAGCACGGGCAGTGTATCTTTACTAAGCGCAATCAATGTCTCCCCGTTTATTGCCTGATGATGTGCAGAAAACTTAAACCCGTATAAATTTGCCTGTGCTGTCCGGAACGATTCAAGTATCCCGCTCACATCCACTTCGTATGAATTAATCAGCAATCAAGTTTTCCCTTTTTTTTCGTTTTTTAAAATTAAAAAAATTATTAATTATAACAAACATCGCCGTTCCTCACTTCAAATCCTCTCAATTCTTTCCGGCGGTGGTTTTCAACGCTGAATTCTACCCCCCCCTCCATTAGTTTAATGAAGGATTAGCTTGAGCGCGCAGGCAAAACGGTACCCTGAACTGCTTCCTAGGGGCTCCCCGTTTGCATGACTTTTCTCCCCTGTTCAAAAAGACTCGCACTTCCAAAACCCCAAATCATTAAAACTGACTAAGTTAACGGATACTGCAGACACAAACTCAGTCACAATTAGACAGTCCAATTGGCAATTATCTGTACATTTGAGCTGATTGAAACATTTCGGTTCAGTAATTAGCTGCCATTAAACATTAACCACCAACAATTAACAATTAACCACTAACAATTTACCATTAACCATTTTCCTCAACTCGCTTCCCTCCTCTTGCTTCTTGCCCCATATTGCCGTAAATTTAGAGCAGATGAAGTGTAATTACTCTGAAGGATTGGCTTGAGCGCGCAGGCAAAACGGTACTCCAAGCTGCTTGCCGTGGTGATTCCGGTTTTTATGGCCGGGCTCTCCCCCTTTGTACGGTGGGATTCGGGAATCTCTGCCTCTTCCGCTCCGGCAGCATACTCCGTTTCCGGCGTGGTTACCGATGAGGCCGGACTCCCCCTGGGCGGCGTTATGGTGTATGCCTCCCCGCGCGGCTCATCTGTTTTTACCGATTCTCTCGGCGGGTTTACGCTCGGCTCCCTGCAGCAGGGGCAGTATATACTCTTTGCGGAAAAACACGGCTACTCTGAGGGTTATATGCGCATCACCGCAGGGGATGATATATATCAGCTGGTTACCCTTGAGATGGCCCGGCTTGCCGGCTCCCTCAGCGGAAGGTTAAAAGATAATAACGGCAGGGGTCTTTCCGGCGCAGTCATAACGCTTGCGGGGACAGATTTTACAACAGTTTCCGGACCCGATGGCAGCTATTTTCTTAATGATATTCCCGCCGGAGAGCATACCGCAGGCATCAGACTCCCCGGCAAAGCTGTCAGATATTTCCCCATTATTATTTATCCGGAACAATCCGCCCTGTTAGAACCTGATTTCAGCAAAGATATGTTTGCCGTTTCTTCTGTATATACCGATACCAGGGAAGAACCTGCTCCCGTTCCGCTTCCGGAAAAAACAGATATATACGCATCAGCTTCCGGCTCCGCTATGGTCAATGAACCTCCACCCCCGCCGGCACCGGAACCCAAACCGGATGATGTAAAACCTCTGCCCAAACCCAAAACACCTGAGCCAAAACCTGCTCCGCGCACCGCAGTACAGCCGGGCAGCATGGTGCTTGTTACGGGAGGCAGTTTTGTGATGGGTGATACCGAAGGCACCGGCCTTCCGGATGAAAAGCCAACACGGACCGTGACCGTAAAAGATTTTTATATGGACGCCACGGAAGTTACCGTAGCCCAATACCGCGAGTTTTGCACCGCCACCGGACGGCCCATGCCTGCGGCTCCCCCCTGGGGCTGGGTGGATAACCATCCCATGGTAAATGTCAGCTGGGAGGATGCAAACGCGTACGCAAAATGGGCCGGCAAACGCCTGCCGACTGAAGCCGAATGGGAGTTTGCCGCAAGAGGAGGGTCATCCCCTGCTTCCGGAGATCAGTCCGGCTCTGCGTGGATTTCCTCAAACAGCGCAGGTTCTCCCCGTCCCGTGGGCAGCTCAACCCCTAATGCGTTGGGTATTTACGACCTGCGGGGTAATGTGTGGGAGTGGTGTGCGGACTGGTATTCCTCTAATTCTTATGCCTCAGCAGATATTGAATCTCCAAAGACGGGAAGATTCAAAACCCTGCGCGGCGGTTCATTTGATTATTCTGCATATTATGCCCGCGTTTCCGTGCGGCATTATTCAGACCCAGCTTTCTGGAGCAACGGCTTCGGCTTCCGCTGCGCCAAAGACGCACCATAGATTTTGATATATATCCGCCCAGCAATATGCGACCATTCCATGGTCGTGTATATATTCCTTCCGCCTTTTCTATAGACATACGATGCCTCCGGCATCAGGCCAATAAATATATGCTGATTGTAAAATGACCTCGTAGAGGTCAAATATTTCTAGAAAACACATCCCCACCCCGGACAAAAGCGTCCCGTCAGGGACGCAACAAAAAACCGACATATATATCCAGCAAAAACGGAAATGTTTTGTCCCATCCGGGACAACGGCGTGCCTTCCCTTCCTTTTTTCTAGAAACATTTTCTCCCTACGGGAGATTTCTTAAACACCACATGCATTCATGCCACTATTCTCTGAATTTCCGATGCCCTTCCCATCGCCCCCC
>CAYYJL010000335.1:0-3949 GCA_964472245.1 uncultured Ignavibacteriaceae bacterium
TATAGGCAGATATAATGATATATATGAGGAGCCGCGTGAAATTCTTGGAGCCATACCGGGCTCTGAGGTTACAGAGATGGAAAGAAACAGGGACAAAGGTTTTTGCTGCGGCGCAGGAGGCGGAAGAATGTTTCTTGAGGATGTTGAAGGGCAAAGGATCAATGAAGTGAGAACAGAAGAGGCATTAAATACAGGTGCGGAAACAATAAGTACCGCATGCCCATTCTGTATGACGATGATGACCGATGGAGTAAAGGCGCACCAAAAATCAGATAGTGTTCAGGTTAAGGACATTGCCGAACTCGTATTTGAAAAATCTATTTAATCATTAATTCAAGGAGGTAGAATGGACCAGTATAACAAACTTTTAGATCATGTTAAGAGTCTTGAGGAGGATTTCCAAAAGTTCTATGAAAAAGGAAATGCCGCCGCAGGAACACGCCTGAGAAAAGGTTTAAGTGATCTGAAAAAACTTTCACAGGAAATTCGTGTTGCAGTGCAGGATGTGAAGAACTCCCGCAAACAGGGATAATGGCATTGCCAATTTCCGATGTTTTGTTTAGCCGGATAAATTTTATCCGGCTTTTTATTTTTATGGCCGCAGGTTTACCTGTGGTAATTGCAGCAACTATGATTTTTCTGCTCCTCTCTAAACTTGATGCCCCTGATATAAGTTATGCAGGTGACAAGAAAAATTATGATACTGTTACCATTTCTTTTGTAGGGGATCTGATGTGTCACAGCCCGCTTTTTCAGTATGCGGAAACAGATTCCGGCGGATATGATTTTTCCCCGTATTTTGAATATATATCAGGTGAACTTTCCGCAGCGGATTTGACTATCGGAAATCTTGAGACAGTGACTGCTGGAAAAGCTGCAAAGTTTACCGGATATCCTGATTTTAATACTCCGGAACAATACCTTGATGCACTTAAAGGTGCAGGATTTGATTTTCTTGTAACAGCTAACAATCATTCACTTGACCGGGGTGAATCCGGTATATACAAAACTATTGAAAATATCCGCGCAAGAGATATCGGATACACGGGTACATTCCTCAGTAAAGGGGACAGGGATTCTATCCGAATTGTGAAAGTGAAGGGAGCCGCATTTGCAGTGCTTTCTTATACTTACGGGACAAATGGAAAACCTGTACCAAAAGGGAGAGAACACATTATCAACAGGATTGAACCTGAATTGATTACAAATGATATACAAGCGGCAAAGGGGCTTGGTGCAGACATCGTCATTGTATTCTACCATTTCGGTGAAGAGTATAAAAAGCTGCCAAATACCTATCAGAAAAGAGCTGTTCAAACTGCTTTAGATGCCGGCGCAGAAATTGTCATCGGAAGCCATCCCCACGTTTTACAACCGGCAGAGTGGCCGCAGAAGGATTCGATTTTCCGGGCGGCTCAGTTTGTTGCATATTCACTTGGCAACTTTTTATCGAATCAGCAGTGGCGGTATTCAGATGCCGGGGCAATATTAACACTTTCTTTTCTTTCAGTTGCAGATTCACAAAAGGTATTTCCGCTGAGTGCTTCGTTTTTACCCACCTGGGTTTTTAAGGGAAGGATTGACGGGGCAATGACCTATAGAATTCTGGCGGCAAACAAGTTTAACTGTACTGAGGATTTCCCATTTCTCGGGAAACGGGAATTCGGATTAATGAAACAGGCATATTTGGATTCTAAACAGATTCTTACAGGGTTTTCTTCACAAAATATTTTTATTCCTGAACCCGACTGCACTGAGTAGTTTACCCCCGGAAACAAAACCGGCATCCTGAATATTGTAAAAAAGCGCTGTTTTGGAGCACCTGTACCCCCAATTAGCCCTGAAACTTCCTTAAAATCTCCGTACATTTAAAGTTTACTTTTATTTGATTTTATCACCCATGAGACACAAAATTACCCTGCTGCCGGGAGATGGGATTGGACCGGAAATTACCCAGGCAGTAGTTCGTATTCTGGAAAAAGCAGGTGCGCAGATTGATTGGGATCTGCAATATGCAGGCCTAAGCGGATTGAGCAAATTCCATGACCCATTGCCGCAGCATGTAATTGACTCAGTTGCTGAAAACAAAGTTGCACTCAAAGGCCCGCTAACTACTCCGGTAGGCAAAGGATTCCGAAGCATTAATGTAGCTTTAAGAAAAGAATTTGAGCTGTATGTTAATCAGCGTCCCGCAAAAACTTTTAAGGGAATAAAGACCCTCTATTTTGATCATATTGACTTGATGATATTCCGTGAGAATCTTGAAGAGTTTTATTCCGGAGTGGAACATTATATTGACAGCAGCAGATCTGCAGCAGAAACCATCGGAATTATTACAAAGCGCGGATCGGAGAGAATTATCCGCTATGCATTTGAATATGCTAAGGCACATAAAAGAAAAAAAGTAACCCTGGTTCATAAAGCAAACATCCTCAAATATACCGGCGGATTGTTTCTTGATGTTGGGACGGAGGTTGCAAAAGATTATCCTGAGATTGAATTCAGCGATAAGATAGTTGATAATATGGCAATGCAGATGGTGATGAATCCGTATCAGTTTGATGTTATTGTAACGACAAACTTATTCGGGGATATACTGTCAGATCTTGCATCCGGACTTGTGGGCGGTCTTGGTGTGGCACCCGGTGCTAATATAGGAGACGGAGTCGCAATATTTGAAGCAGTGCATGGTTCAGCACCTGATATAGCCGGTCAAAACCTTGCAAACCCGACAGCGTTATTGCTGGCTGCTGTGATGATGCTGGATTATCTTGGTGAGAAAGAAATAGGAGCGCGGATTGAAAAGGCGGTAGCACGTGTTATTGCAGACGGAAAAAGCGTTACCAAAGATTTAAATCAAAAAAGCTGGGTGTCTACCGATAAGATGGCTGATGCAATCATTGCGGAAATAGAAAAGAGCTGATGAAGAAAAACCTGCCGTTAGGATTAATTTTTCTCGTTGTATTTATTGACCTGTTAGGATTTGGGATACTAATTCCAATTCTTCCGACCTTTGCAACCGTAGAACTTGGTATATCTGAAGGATTGATAGGTGTTGTACTTGCATCTTATTCATTCATTCAGTTTATATTTAATCCTGTTCTTGGCACTTATTCAGATAAGTACGGCAGAAGAAAGATAATATTAATTACTCTATTTCTTAATGCAATAGGGTATATAGTATTTTCATTTTCACATACATTTATGCTATTACTCATATCCCGGGTGATATGCGGAATCGGCGGCAGCAGCATTGGTGTTGCACAGGCATATATAGCTGATGTTACCACAAGGGAAGAGCGCTCTAAGGGAATGGGACTTATAGGAGTGGCATTTGGGCTTGGCTTTGTCTTTGGTCCGGTAGTCGGCGGGTTTCTTTCCAAATTCGGTTATGAATTTGCCGGATATGCAAGTGCAGCATTTTCCTTGCTAGCTCTTGCACTGACATTTTTTGCATTGCCTGAGCCGGAACGGAAAGCTGCAAAAGATGAATTTGCAGGAAGAAGAAAAATTATTGATGTTCCTGCAATGTTAAAGGTACTGAAAAATCCTAAAACAGGCATGGTTATATTCCTTTTCTTTGTGCTTACGTTTTCAGTTGCTAATATATACGGAACCTTTGCGCTGCTGGGGCATAAGAAATATGGATTTACCGATATGCAGAACGGTATAATCTTTGGTATTGTGGGCATAATCAGTGCTGCGGTTCAGGGAGGGTTAATTGGCCGGCTTGCCAAAAAGTACACTGATACACAGCTTATTATGTGGAGTTCCTTCCTTATGGTTTTTGGACTTGGGTTAATCCCATACGGTGTGAACATGACCGGGGTGATTCTGGTAACTATTATCCTATCCTTTGGTACCGGTATCTTGCAGCCAACGGTACTTTCTCTCGTTTCTAAAATCACTTCTGAGAATGAGCAGGGGAAAGTGTTAGGCGTTAATCAGT
>CAYYJL010000336.1:0-3947 GCA_964472245.1 uncultured Ignavibacteriaceae bacterium
CTTCCGGTAAATATATATTGTATCATTCCTGCCGCAGAAAATATGCTGTCCGGGTCTGCTATGCGGCCGGGAGATATTGTTACCACATCTTCAGGTACAACCATAGAGGTGGATAATACCGATGCCGAAGGAAGAATGATCCTGGCAGATGCACTCCACTATGCATCCGGATTAAATCCGCGGGTAATAATAGATTTAGCAACTTTAACAGGCGCGAGTGCTGTAGCCCTTGGTGACTTTGTGAGCTGCAGTTTTGCAAAAGATGAGGAACTTTCCAAAGCTATATATGAAAGCGGTCTGAAAACACATGAGCGCGTCTGGCCGATGCCGATGTGGGATGATTACGGCTCGTTATTATCAAGTGACGTTGCTGATGTGAAAAACACTGGCGGCAAATGGGGTGGTGCCATAACAGCCTCTAAGTTTTTGGAGAAGTGGGTTGACGACCCTTACCGGTGGATTCATCTTGATATAGCAGGTCCCGCTATGCCGCAAAAGATGACTGTATATAACGAAACCTATATGTCAGGAACAGGGGTCAGGTTAGTGATTGATTTTCTTCAACAGTATTTAAAAGATTAAGAAAATCAAATAATCCTGCCGTCCTTCATTTGAATGGTGTTATCGGCAATTGCCATCAAATCTTTGTTATGGGTGACAATGACAAGGGTTTTGCCGAGTGTATCGCGTAAATTAATAAACAACCGGTTAATCTGCTCGCTGTTTTCAGTATCCAAGTTACCAGTTGGTTCGTCGGCAAACAGGAGCGGGGGATCATTTGCAAGCGCCCTGGCAAGTGCAATCCGCTGCTGCTCACCGCCGGAAAGTTCAGATGGCTTATGGCTTTTTCTCCCCGGAAGTCCCACTATTTCCAGTAATTCATCACTCCTCTTTTTTGCATTTTGTTTGGAGACACCTTTTATCATAAGAGGAATCATAATATTCTCTTCAGCGCTGAATTCCGGCAGTAAATGATGAAACTGGAAAACAAAGCCAATCATGCTGTTCCTGAATACATCTGTTTCGGAGGTGCTCATGGTAGTAATATTTTTACCCATGACTTCGATTGTGCCGGAGTCAGGTTTATCCAATCCGCTGATCAGATGAAGGAGTGTACTCTTTCCGGCACCTGAAGGACCGACAATGACGGAAATTTTATTCTGTTCAATGCTCAGATTAATATCATGGAGAATAACCAGCCGTTCAGGAGCACCGGTGTCATAAGATTTGGTAATTGCTGTAGTATTGATTATCATGTTATTCATATCGTATTGCCTGAATTGGGTCAACGGAAGCAGCCATGCTTGCCGGCAAAAATGATGAAAATAATGAAAGCCCGAAGGACATAATGCCCGTTACGACAAAATCGGTCCAGTACATGGTCATCGGCATTGCACTGATGCGGAACCGGGAAGGATCCAGCGGATATATATTGTAGGTCTGATGGAGATAATATACAAGCAGAGCCAACAGGAACCCGCCGATTGTACCAATAAGTCCAATATAAAACCCCTGAAGGAAGAATATACTTCTTATTGATTTTTTACTCATCCCCATGGCAGAAAGTATCCCCAAATCCCGCTTTTTTGCATACACTGACATAGTGAGGGAAGCAAGTGTATTGAACACTGCAACCAGAATAATAAGAGAAAGCAGTATATACGCCACCCACCGTTCAATCTGCATCATCGTATAAAGTTCTCTGTGGAAATCATACCAGGTTTTTACAGTAAATTTTCCGGAATCTGACAGGTACGATAACTCATCGGCAAATGCTCCTGCTTCCTCAAAATTTTTCAGGCGGATATCCCATCCCTGAAAGTTCTCCTCATAACCAAGCAAATATGAGGCAGACTCTAAATCAGTGAAGGCGAGACCGTCATCATACTCGTTATTCTGTACTGAGAAAATTCCCGTTATCTTAAATTGCAATGTACGGGGAGCGGATAATCCGGCCATAACATTTTCCAGCCCATAGGGAGAGACAATGCTGATAATATCTCCAGGCAGCAGCTGCATTTTATCCGCCATCTGAATACCTACCAGCAATGCAGGGTAATCTTCATTTTCGCTGTTTAACTCATGAGTTCCAAGCACGGTTGAGCCGGTAAGATTATATACGTTGAGCCCCGATTTCGTATCTACACCGCGCAGCGAAATTACTTTTGAGGATTTTTTTGTCTGCAAAAGTACTTTACCTTCGCTGAATCCGGAATATGAAACAATCTGATCAGAAGAATCCAAAGTTCCTTTTAACTCATGCAGCTCCGGCAAATACTTTTGCTCAACCGGCTCTATGCGTACGTGCGGATCGAAGTTAACCAGAAGCGTTCTTACTAAACCGCTGAATCCGTTAAACACAGAGAGCACAAGGATAAGCGCTGCAACACCAACAGTAATACCTCCGATGGATAGATAAGAAATCGTGGTAATAAACTTCATCTTCTTTTTAGAGAAGAGATAACGGAGCGCTATATATCCGGAAGTGCCTGTCATTCAAACCTCAGCGTTGATACCGGCTTTATTCCTGATGCAACCAGAGAAGGTACTAAGGAAACAATCATAACCAGGCCGAATGCCAACCCGGAAGGAAGAAGAAAATTTTCTGCTAAAAATGTGATGGGAACTTCAGAAATAAAATAAACTGATGCAGGCAAAGTTATGATATTAAATTGCATTTGAATAAGAAGCAGCAAAACAGCGGTAACATTTCCGATGATGATACCGAACATACCAAGTTGCAGCCCTTTTAGCAAAAATACTTTAACCAGTGCGCTTCTTTTCATTCCCAGAATCCGCAGTGTTCCTATACTCTTTACCTTTGACAAAATGAGGATGAATAAAGAACTTATAATATTAAAAGCTGCGACCAGTATAATCAAACCGAGGATAATGGGGATTGGTTTTTTCTGCAAATCAATCCAGGTGAGCAATGCCTGATTTATTTGAAATACTGTACGCACATAATGAGGATAATCCAGCTGCAGTTGAAGTTCCGTTGCAATACTGTCTATGTTATTAATTGAACGGAGACGTATATCATAAGAGGAAACTTCATCCGAGGTTTGCAAAAGTGCGGCAGCGCGGCTGTAGGGTATATATAAATAATTGTCATCGTATTTGGACATCCCGCTTTCAAAAATTCCGCTCACGGTAAATTTATTAACGGTGATATCAGCCGGAGAAAACCCGGATGCAGATTTATCGGGTATAAAAAGAAAAATATGATCACCCGGCTTAACAAATAACTTTTGTGCAATCGAACGGCCGAGAACTACATTATCGGCAGAATCCGAAAGAAACCCTAATTCCCCCGCAAAAGGTGTTAATGTATTTCTGGTTGCAAGGTAGTCTAACGCAACTCCCTGCAGTACCACGCCTTCCTTAAATTTCCCTTTGCCTGCAATCGCCACATTGGATATCACGGGTTGAATTGTTTCCAGATTTTCACCTAATACCTGTTTGATCCGGTTCATGTTTTTCTGAGAATCGGGGAGATACCGGTCGCTGAAACCGGTTATCTGAATATGAGAATCCAGATTAATCAGCTTTTCCGTGATGACATTTTCAAATCCTGAAAGGATGGTCAAAGCTATAATCAGCGTTGTAACTCCGAGTGCAATACCGGAAACTACAATGCCGGAAAAGAGGGAATACTTGCTCCCTGCATTTTTACCCGATAAAAAGCGAAAAGTGAATGATAAGGTGTTATTCATGTAATTTTAACTTTGAACTTTAAAGTTAAAACTATTGCAGGTCAATGAAAAGTAGATTATATTTGTGATTCCTGTTTTTGTAAAAAAAACACTTTCGGGGCGTAGCGTAGCCCGGTATCGCGCCTGCTTTGGGAGCAGGAGGTCGCAAGTTCAAATCTTGCCGCCCCGACTTTAAAGCCAACAAAAGTTAGCACTCTTGTTGGCTTTTTACATTTTAAAGGAGGATTAAGG
>CAYYJL010000337.1:0-3927 GCA_964472245.1 uncultured Ignavibacteriaceae bacterium
GGAGAAGGCAGCGGAGGTGTTATATATCCGGCACTGCATTATGGCAGGGATGCCCTTGTTGGCGTTGCACTTACCCTTCAGCACTTGCTTGAATTTGGAGGTACTTTATCCGAGCTAAAAGCAAGTCTTCCGCAGTATCATATCGCCAAAAAGAAGATTGAAACCGGCAGTAAAAATCCTGCTGAGCTGCTCGCAGAACTGCAAAAGAAATATACCGGAGAAAAAGTAAATACTGAAGATGGTTTGCGAATTGATTTTGATGATCATTGGGTGCATTTCCGCAAATCAAATACGGAACCAATCATCCGTGTTATCGCTGAAGCAGGCAGTCTGGAGTCAGCTGAACAGTATATTAACAAATATTTTGCAGAGCTGAACTCTCTTTAATGTATATCTATCCGGCAGGTGAAAAACTCCCCTGCCGGGTTTACTAATGAATTCGAAGTTTGGTTGATTTATTGATGAAGCTATTAACCGCTACTTCATCAATGCACGTTTTTGAAGATACGTGTATAGAGCTTTATCAAAGGAGTGGCTGGTGGTCATCAGGTTGTAATCAATACCTGATTTCCTGCAGCCGTTCCGCAGTTCTGTGATAAACTCATCAATTGCCTGGCGGTAGGATTTACGAAGATGATGCGGCTGTACGCTTAACTCCTCTCCCGTTTCAAGATCACGGAATAATGAGTCACTTGCAAAATTAAAATTGCGTTCATACTCATCCAATATGTGGAATACAACTACTTCATTACCGGTAGAGCGGAGTTCCTTCAGTGATTTAATAGTTGCGGCAGGATCATCAAATAAATCTGATATAATGATTATCATGCCTCTTCTGTGAATCTTTTCTGCCGCGGATTTTAATGATACCGATGTATTTGTAATAACAGCTTCAGGGAGATGAGAAAGGGTTAATAATATTTCTTTAAGATATATCTCCGTAGCCCTCGGAGGCAGATATTTGTGTATCATATCAGAGTACAGCATCAGGCCCGCAGCATCTTTCTGCTTGATCATCATATATGCCATAGCCGCCGCCAGTGTGGAGCCGTATTCAACTTTTTTAACAGCATTACCCTGACTGTACTGCATTGAACCGCTGATATCAAGCAGTATATTACAGCGGAGGTTTGTCTCCTCCTCATACTGCTTCACAAAGTATTTATCAGTTTTGCCATAGACCTTCCAATCCACATCTCTAAGTGAATCCCCCTGCATATAAGCTCGGTGCTGGCTGAACTCGATTGAAAATCCATGGTAAGGGCTTTTATGCAGACCAAGAAGAAACCCCTCTACAATATACTTTGCCCGTATCTCCAGAGATGAAAGTCTGAGTATGGTTTCGGGATTAAGGAACTTTTTATAATCAGGAAACTGATTATTGCTCACGGTTTGGCAACACTGTTAAGCAATTCTTCAGGACTTTTACCCATATTCTGAATTTCCAGTCTGGCAGACTCAGCCATTTCATGTTCGGGATATTGCTTCAGGAATTTTTCAAATGCGGTCTTAGCTGCCTGGTATTGCTTCATTTCATTTGCATACAAAAATCCGGTCATGAACATGGCTAAAGGTGCTTCCGGACTGTCAGGATACTTTTCATAAACTGATGTATATGATTCTACTGCCTTTTCGTAAGCTGCGTTATCGGACATACCGGGGATGCTTTTTGACTGATATAACTTAGCTGCTTCAAAGAGTGCTTCCGATGCAAGCGGTGATTTGGGGAAATCTGCCGCAATTTTCTCATAGAGTTTTACCGCTTCATCAAATTTCTGTTCCTGCAAAAAGTTTTTGGCATCCTGCATATATTCCTGCTCCCCCTTTTGTGAACAGGAGGTGATAAAAAGAGCTGCTAAAATAAGTAAGGAGAGAGAGTATTTCATTATCTGTAATTCTAATTTGTTCATCTTCAAAAGTAATCAACAGGGCATATTCTTACAACCCAAAAGAGAGCACTTCAAATGTAAATCGCTTTCCCCCGGCAGTTTTTCCTGAAAATACATGGCAAGGGCAGCGGTTTTTACGAAATAAGAAGCTGCAATTCATGGAAAATCAGTATAAAAAGGGTATTTTTACGGAAAGTTTTCAAGCAAACTTCTCCGGACAGAATGATCCATCTTTGTATGTTCAAAAATTCCAAATAAGTAAAATAAACCGATGCCAATTAAAGCTTTATCACCCGTAAAAGAACTTCTGTTATTTTTCTTCTGCATTGCTCCCCTGCTTTCGGGATGCAGTGTTTCAGGGCAGGAAGAGTTAACAGATAAAATTGCATTAAAAATACAATCCCCGGGCAGAATATTCTCATTCACCAATAAAACTTTTTCTCAGTACAGCGGTGAAACCAACTCCCCTTTTTCTGACGGATGGCACGGTTGGACCTGCAGGGAGCAGAGGATTTTTAATGACTATGAACTGAACACAAGCAACGGTAAACCTGACAGGCAAAAAGCTGAGGTTACCATGTATCCGCATAAACTGGTCAGGAATTTTGGTGATATCACTGAGGAGCTTTTCCTTCCCGATACACTTGATGCTGTTTTTATCAGAACAAAAGGGAGCAGTGTACATACCGTTACCTTAAAGAACACCGGGATAAAAAGTTTTGTAATCGAGAAAAATAATCTGATTGCCGATTTGCAGCATAAACTGCCGGGCTACAGGTTTGTTATAGAATCCAACCGTAAACCGGTTAAAGCTTCCGTTTCCGGGGATGATTTGATTATTACATTTGAAGGATCGGAATCTGAAACGGTCATTGCCATGCAGATTGTCCCCATTGGAAAGAATGCTGCAGTTCTTGCCCAAGCAGAAGTTTTCTTAAACAATAAAAAAGCCCGATTAGAAAAACTGCTTCAGGCAAACTATATACAAAGTAATCTGGATGATTTTAACCGGGCATATCTTTGGGCGGTAGCTTCTGCAGATGCTTTAGTCACCAAACAGCAGATGACGGGGATATTTGCCGGACTCCCCTGGTTTAATAATTACTGGGGGCGGGATACATTTATCTCTCTACCCGGAGCAGCACTCATCCCCGGTAGTATGGAAGCTGCAAAGGAAATTCTGCTTTCGTTTGCAAACGTTCAGAATAAAGAAACCGGCAGTAAATATTTTGGGAGAGTTCCCAACCGGGTCACATTAAACGAAACTATATATAATACCGCGGACGGAACACCCTGGTGGGTTATCATGTGCGGACGATATTATCAGATGACCGGAGACAAAGATTTTCTCAAGAAGATATATCCCAGTATTAAACTTGCATTTGACGGTGCAATGAAATCCCAGGTGGATTCGTATGGATTCTTACTCCATGATGACGCTGATACATGGATGGATGCAGTGGGACCCAACGGCCCCTGGTCCCCCCGCGGAAACAGGGCAAATGATATTCAGGCATTATGGTTTAATCAAATCCAAATTACCTCACAATTTGCCTACAGCTTACAGGACTCTATCACGGGATTGCGGGCCGACATAGCAGCAACCATGTTGAAAAACTTCTTTAACGATAAGTTTTTGAACAAAGAAAAGAACGTTGTTTATGACCACTTAAATACTAACGGTACTGCGGATCTTCAGCTGCGCCCCAATATATATACGGTTTTGAACACGCCGGGACTTATTAGTGATTTCCGGACAAGATTAAATATTCTGCTGAATTCAGCTCCGGAACTCATTTCGCGCCGGGGGGTGCTTTCTCTCTCATACAGAGATGAGAACTTCCATCCATATCATCAGAATCTCCCCTATTACGTCAAGGATGCTGCGTATCATAACGGCATCATGTGGCAATGGAATAATGGTCCGGCAGTATCTGCAATGAGCGGATTTGGTATGGCGGACTCAGCATGGGTGTTAATTCAGGAACAAACTGATCAGATTCTGAACCGTGGTGCTGCAGGGACTTTGGCTGAATTG
>CAYYJL010000338.1:0-3918 GCA_964472245.1 uncultured Ignavibacteriaceae bacterium
GTATTTGCAGCAGGGCATTTTTCTTTAGATGTACCGGTTCTGCCGGAAGTTATTTTGACCATAGGCAGAATACCGTTGTGCGAATATGCTACTCCTTCCACCAATGCACTTGCAGAATCACTAATGCCTTATTTAGAATACGCCAATGTGTTTTTACTGAGGAATCACGGTGTGGTAACGACCGGAAAAACCATTGAAGAGGCATACAACCGGCTGGAAAAATTAGAGCATTATGCAGAAACCATGGCGATGCTTTATACACAGGGGGGTCCAATGAAACTAACCAAAAAAGCACTCAAAGAGTTATACCACGCTGCCGGAGAAACATACGGCATTACATTGCATGAAAAGAACAGGTTCTGATTAGTATGAATATATTGCTCATTGCGGGCGGAAGTTCGGAAGAACGGGAAATTTCAAAACGAACTTCAGCGGCAGTTTATAAAGCTCTGCTCAACAATCAACATACGGTGACCGTGTTTGATCCCGCTTTGCAAGAGCCACTCATTGCCAGTGCCGGTACCTACTTCAGTACTGAAGGCGGAGGAATTGCCTCTTCCGAAAATTACACCGGTGCATTTGACCGGCTCCCGGGGAATGTTTATGACCTGGCATTTATCGGATTGCACGGGCAGTATGGCGAAGACGGCATTGTGCAGGCACTGCTGGAACTAAAAAAAATACCGTACACCGGCTCAGGGGTGATGTCCTCCGCCCTTGCAATGGATAAACATGCTGCCAAATTAGTGATGGAATCAGTCGGCGGTGTGGATGTGCCCTCAGGGTTTATAGCAGGTAAGAATGATTCGCTTAAAAGTATAATTGAAAACTGTATGGAAATTACAGGGTTTCCTGTGGTTGTAAAGCCAAATGATCAGGGCTCTACTGTGGGACTCTCCATTTGCAATACACCGGATGAACTTGCTGCGGCTCATACATTAGCCCTGAAACACTCTAAAACCGCAATTTACGAGGAGTTTATCCCCGGCAGGGAATTAACAGCCGGAATTGTAGAAGGTTGGGAACTCCCCATTATTGAAATTAAGCCAAAGCATGATCTATACGATTACGAGTGTAAATACACTAAGGGAATGACGGAATACCTGGTTCCTGCAGATTTACCGGAAGAGCTGGCTGCTGAGATATTATCAGCTTCTCAGATTGCATTTCAGGCACTGGGCTGCAAGGGTTACGCCAGAGCCGATTTCAGGTTAACCCCTGATGGCAGATTTTCCTGCTTAGAGGTGAACACCCTGCCCGGTATGACAGAAACTTCACTTTTGCCCAAAATGGCTGCCGCAAAGGGATATTCATTTGATATGCTTGTTGAAAAAATAGTACAGCTTGCAATCAAATGAAAGGAAGGTATATTTTAGTTTATCCGCTCTTAATTGCGGGATTTGGTATATACCTCATGATGAGCGATACGGGAGTACTGGAATTTTCCCGGTGGTCAGATAAAAATGATTCGTTACGCACTGTGCTTGATTCTGTTAAAACCGCAAACAAAAATCTTGAACAGGCGATTGATTCGGTAAGGAATAAAGTCCCGTTTAAGATGGAGCAGATTGCCAGGGAAAAATACTCCATGAAAAAACCGAACGAAAAACTGATAATCGTAAAACCGGAAGAGTAGGCGGATATATATGCCAGACTCTCTCCATCCGCCCCTCCCCGAAAGAATACGCCCCTCAGATATATCCGGCATTTTTGGCCAAAGACATCTCTTAGGTCCGGGCAAACCGCTGAAAATTCTTTTTGAAAGCGGAAAATTATATTCCTTTATCCTGTGGGGTCCCCCCGGAACGGGAAAAACTACCATTGCAAAACTTGCCGCTCAGTTTGCAGGATATACATTTTATCAGCTGAATGCTGTTTCCTCAGGCGTTAAAGATATACGTGATATACTGGAAAAGGCGATACAAAACCGCAGCAGCGGGCAGGGAACCGTTCTGTTCATAGATGAAATCCACCGCTTTAACAAAGCCCAGCAGGATGCATTATTGAATCCAGTTGAACAAGGTATTATCTGCCTGATTGGTGCAACTACGGAAAATCCTTCTTTTGAAGTGATACCCGCGCTCCGCTCCCGTATGAGGATATTTATGCTTAACAGTCTATCCGAAGAGGAGATGCGTAATATCCTGCACAAAGCACTTAAAGAAGACAGCATACTGAATGAAGCTCCCTTCACCTTTGAAGATGAGGATTTTTTGCTTTTCATTTCAGGCGGTGATGCCAGGGGAATGCTCAACATTCTGGAGGCAGCAGTGCAGTATATACGGCAATCGGGTGAAAGTGTCATCACCAAAAAGATTCTTGAAGAGATTGTGCAGAAAAAGAATGTTCTGTATGATAAATCAGGGGAGGGGCACTATAATCTTATATCTGCTTTTATTAAGAGTATGAGAGGGAGTGACCCGGATGCTGCGCTCTATTGGATGGTTCGTATGTTGGAAGGGGGAGAGGATCCGCTTTTTATTGCGAGAAGAATGATCATTTTTGCATCCGAGGATATCGGCAATGCATCCCCTAATGCACTTTTGCTGGCTGTTTCCTGTTTTTCAGCAGTGGAAAAAATCGGGTTGCCGGAATGCCGCATCGTCCTTTCACAAACTGTTACGTATCTTGCTTCAGCACCAAAATCAAATGCTTCGTATGAGGCGGTTAACGAGGTATATAACGAAGTAAGAAATGGAAAAGATTATCCTGTCCCTTTTCATTTAAGAAACGGAGTTACCGGATATATGAAAAAAGAGGGGTATGGGAAGGGTTACAAATACCCGCACAGCTATCCGGGCGGATTTGTTGAAGAAGTATATCTGCCTGAGGAAATTGCCGGCAAACAGTTTTATTTTCCGAAGGAAGAGGGACAGGAAAAAAATCTTAAGGAACGGCTGAAAAATATCTGGAAGAACAGAAAGAAGTATTTGCCTTAATACTGCGGGACGAACAATTTACCCGGCAGCTGTTTCACCACACCCTTAAATTCCAAACTGAGCAGATGTATCAGTGATTCTGACGTGCTCATCCCCGAGACCTTTGAAATAATATCTATATGAACAGGAGTATCCGGCTGCATGGCGCTTAATATCTTCTCTTCAAATACCGTAAGTTCAATTTTTATCAGCGGAGTATTGGAACCATCGCCATCATTACTCAGCTGTAATTCAGAAATGACGTCATCAGCAGTTGTAATAAGTTTTGCCTCACCATTTTTAATCAGGGCGTTGGGTCCTTGTGACTGATGCAGACCGATATTACCTGGTACGGCAAACACCTCCCGGTTATGGTCATTTGCAAGCCGTGCTGTGTGCATTGCTCCTCCTTCTTCATCTGATTCCACCACAATAGTCCCTAGAGAAAGCCCGGAAATGATTCTGTTCCGTCTGGGGAAGTTGGTACCAAGCGGGGCAGTACCCGGGTCAAATTCTGTCATTACAAGACCATGCTGCGTTATCTGCTTTGCGAGATCATAATTTTCCGATGGATATATACGGTCCAATCCGCTGCCAAGCACGGCAATGGTTCTGCCTCCTGCGGAAAGAACACCGCGGTGTGCAGCTGAGTCAATCCCGCGCGCCAGACCGCTGACCACGGTGATATTCTTTTGTGCAAACAAAACTGCCAGCCGCTCTGCCTGATTTTTTCCGTATTGAGTCGGGTTTCTGGTTCCGACGATTGCAATAGTATTGTTCTCCGGGAATATATACTCTCCCGCAGAGTAGAGGATAACAGGCGGCTCGGGAATATTTTTCAGGAGATAGGGATAGTCGTTATCCCACAGCAGGGTAATTTTAAAATTTTTCTTTTCACAGAGAGTCAGAATGGATTCTGTGGATTTTTTATAATCCTCAATTTTTGCCCCTGCGTTTGCAATTCTGGCCGCAAGCGCGCTCCCAATACCTTCAACTGAGG
>CAYYJL010000339.1:0-3914 GCA_964472245.1 uncultured Ignavibacteriaceae bacterium
TTTTGGCGGCCGATGCTGTAATAGGTGAAGCCGAGATCTTTCATCTTTTGAGGTTCAAAGACGTTGCGGCCGTCAAAAATGATTTTGCTTTTTAATCCGGATTCAAGTCTAGTGTAGTCCGGATTTCGGAATTCATTCCACTCGGTAAGAATCAGCAGGGCATCAGCGTTATCTAATGCGGCGTATTCAGTATCTGTATATACTATTGAGTCGCCGAAAAAGTATCTGGCCTGTTCCATTGCGGCGGGGTCATAAGCGTATATATTTGCACCCCACTGAAGCAGCTGCTTAATGATGGGGATTGATGGCGCCTGACGCATATCATCCGTATTTGGTTTGAAGGAAAGCCCCCAGACAGCAAACTTTTTGCCTTTCACATCGTTGTTAAAGTGTTTATATACTTTTTGCGGCAGCACTAACTTCTGATTTTCGTTGACCTCTTCTACGGTTTTAAGAATGTTCAGGGCTATTCCGTTTTCATCCGCAGTCTTAATAAGTGCGCTGACATCTTTGGGGAAGCAGGAGCCGCCATAACCGATTCCGGGAAAGAGAAAGCGTTTGCCGATACGGTTATCTGCACCAATACCCTTCCTGACATTATCAACATTGGCACCAACTTTTTCGCAGAAGTTTGCAATCTCATTCATATAGGTGATACGCATAGCCAGATAGGAATTGGCTGCATATTTGGTTACTTCTGAGCTGGCGGTATCCATCTCCATAATAGGATTGCCCTGCCGGACAAATGGTTCGTATAAATCCCGCATGACTGCAAAAGCTTTGGGATTGCTTGAGCCGATAACAATGCGGTCAGGTTTCATAAAATCTTCAACGGCATATCCTTCACGAAGGAATTCCGGATTGGAAACAACTTCAAAATTTGAAACTCCGGCTTCCTTGATTGCAGCGGTAACCAATTGCGCCGTACCAACCGGAACAGTACTCTTGTTTACAATCACTTTGAATTCCTTATCGCCGAGTTCTTTAAGATATCTGCCCGTATCCCGTGCGGCCTGCAGAACATACTGAAGATCAGCAGAGCCGTCTTCACCCATTGGAGTGGGGAGGCAGAAGAAGATTAATGATGTTTCCTGCAGCGCATACTTTAAATCATCGGTGAAAGAGAGCCGCTTCTTTTCAATATTCCTCTCAAAGATAAGTTCGAGCCCGGGTTCGTATATAGTCACCTCACCGGCGCGGAGTTTTTCTAATTTTTTGGGATTGTTATCTACGCAGATTACGTTATTCCCCATTTCTGCAAAACATGTACCTGATACGAGTCCTACGTATCCGGTTCCGATAATTGAAAGATTCAAAGTGCTCTTCTCTGGAAAAATATTAAAATTACAGAGGAAATTTACTGATATTTAAGGAATCTTTAAGCCATTATCGGGGCAAAGGATATGCTTCGTGGAGTCAGAGCAGGATAGAGAATCTTATCCGGATTAATCCGGCAGCAAAAGCCACATCATCCGGCTGCTTTATCGAGTTTAATTTTCATGAAGATAATGTAAAGATCCAGCAGGAGGGTTACGGTATTTGCAGCGATGATGGGGTACGATGTGATTAAAAGGCCGTAGGTCAGCCAGAATACTACACCCATGGTGAGCAGCAGGAACATCCCCATGGATATATCCTTGGTCTGGCGGGTTTTGTGCACTTTGATTGCCTGGGGAAAAAATGCTACCGTGGTGCAAAAAGCTGCTAAATATCCTATTAATTCTGTCAAGATGCTCCTCTCAAAGCCGGTAAATCTGATTAAATTGGGGATGTAATTTATCATATTCCCGGCCGATAACACAGAGATATTATGACAGAACCGCTGGATTTTTGCAGAGTTAAAAAAATTGATGAGAAGGGATACGGATTCCTTAAAAGTTTATATTACTACGGTGATGTGTTCTTTCACTTTTCGCAGATAAAAAAAGAGGATTTCCGGGATTCGCTCAACAAGATGAAACGGGGGGATTTTCTTATTTACTTCACTTCAAAATTGCAGCCGAACGGCAAGAGGAAGGCAGACCGGATTTGGTATGCCATTGAAAAAGTGGACTCCGAGCTGATACCGAAATTTATGGAACGTATTGCTATTGAGTTTGAATCCGGCACGATGAATCTGTACGATTTATTATTTGCTTATGATGAGCTGAGAAAATCGGGATATGAAACGGAGGAACTAACCAAAAGAATTATAAAATCTGAAAAAGTGCTGAAGCTGCCAACAACAATACTTCCGTTTCTGACAAGTGATGAGGTTAAACTGCTCGCGGTTAATCTGAATTTTGAAGATTTGAAAAACAAAGAGCCGAAACCATTCTGGTATGAAGATATGGCTGCGGCTCTGGAAAAAGCAGGATAACTATTTAATCATC
Source organism: uncultured Ignavibacteriaceae bacterium (assembly GCA_964472245.1). Classification (GTDB taxonomy): domain Bacteria; phylum Bacteroidota; class Ignavibacteria; order Ignavibacteriales; family Ignavibacteriaceae; genus H2-BAC3. The sequence goes on from CAYYJL010000339.1 coordinate 2,373, forward strand.
GTCAGGAGCATTTTGCATGGCACAGGGGCTTTGAGGCCGTGCGGAATGCCTGCAGGGAGCAGAAGATGTTCCCCGGCTGAAACGGAATATTCCTCTCCGCCGACCGTAATATTCATTTGACCATCTATGATTTGTACAAGCGCATCAAACGGGGAAGTATGCTCTGCAAGGGATTCATCTTTATCGAAGGCAAAAAGCGTTATGTTGCCATTCGGTTTTTTAATTATCTGTTTACTGACAATTGAATTTTGCTGATACGAAACTGCATCAGCGGTTTTATGTTTTTCTGTGTGCATATATATTTGCCTCTATTGGTAAAGAAATCGTTTTATTTTTAAAGTCGGGGTTTTTTCAAACGGTTCAGTTTGTTCAAAGAATGCGGAGATTTTTGCGTAGCTGGGAATCCGGCTGTTAACTTCATCAATAACATGTTTGAGCCGCTTTTGAATTTCCTGGGCGGATTGTTCCACATTCAGTTTCAGTTCGGTAAATGCCTCATCAAGCGCCTGGTAGTTGAGATGTATTTTGGCTATGATTTTTCCTTCCCGTTCGAGGACCAGAGATTCCAGCACATTTTCCTGCTCGTTGATTTTGGACTCAATTTCTTCCGGATATATATTTTTTCCGTTTGAGCCGAGTATCATGTTTTTGCTTCTGCCTTTGATATATACGTAACCGTCCTTATCAATATAACCAAGATCACCGGTTCTGAACCACCCGTTTGGAGTAAAGACAGCACTGGTTTTATCCGGATCCTCATAGTATCCCGTCATAACGTTTGGACCCTGCACCAGGATTTCCCCAATGGAGGTTGAGGGGTCAGGATTATCAATCCGGACAGAAACACCGGGAATGGGCCTTCCGACAGATCCTTTGCGATAGGTTTCTGCGGGATTTCCTGTTACCAGCGGGGAGGTTTCTGTAAGTCCGTATCCAACGGAATAAGGGAACCCTGACTCATGGAGGAATAATTCTGTATCCTCAGAAAGCGGGGCGCCGCCAATACATAACATACGCAGTTTGCCGCCGAATGTTTTCATCAGTTTTTTACCCGCTGCCTTATGCAGGCGTTTTCTGAAGAAAGGTTTTGAGCCAAGATATCTGAGCAATCCGGAAGCACGAAGAGCGGGCTGTACACGGTTGCGGTATATCTTTTCTATTACTAATGGAACTGAGAGCATAATGGTGGGACGTACTTTTTCCAATGCAGGAAGCAGCAGTGCGGGAGTGGGGACACCCGTTATATAATATACCGAAGACGCTGCAAGCACAGGAGAAATCATCCCGAGTGTACATTCAATAGTATGTGAAAGGGGAAGTATTGAAAGCATCACATCTTTTTCATTGAGGCCGGACATCTGTACAACGGACTCTGCATTAGCTGTAAAGTTTCTGTGTGTGAGAACAACTCCCTTTGAGTGGCCTGTTGTACCGCTTGTATAGATAAGAGAGGCAGGGTCATCGGGAGAAATTTCATCTGTTCCGCTGCCAAGTTTTTTTTCAACTGCTTTTTTAAGCCGCGAATACTGTTTTTTACCTTCT
>CAYYJL010000340.1:0-3913 GCA_964472245.1 uncultured Ignavibacteriaceae bacterium
TGTCACTGACATTCCCGGGAAAGTATAATCCCCGCTCTTGTACCCATCCTTCAAAATCTGCACTGCTGATTTTATATGGATATGTTAGTAGCGGGCTGCCTGCATCTGTTATGGTTACAGGACTTTCTTCTTCAGTAACACGGTCCCTGCTGATGGTAAACTGATACGGACCGGGATACCCCGTTTTTAACTCTTGCGCTGTATTATACTGCACTATCAGATTACCGCCGTTGTTAACATATACCAGCAGTTTATCCATAACTGCTTTCGCTTTTACGTTCGTATTAAAAAATCTGACACCTGTTAGTATCGTCTCAAAACCGGAAATATCGCCGGCTAATATATCTTCTGAAGAAAGAGATACTGTTTTATATCCCGCTGCTTCTAAGGAGTGCCGTACCTTATCCCCTGCGCCTTCCACATAGCCGATGTTTTTCTTTTTCAGTTTCAGGTCCATTACCGTAAGCCGTGCGCTCAGGGGAATTTGTACTGTCTGTTTAACGATGTGCGGATAATCTATATTGTATAAGGTGCGGTTATATGTATTCCCCTGATATACAAACTCTGCAGATATTTCCGCCGTCATTTCAGCGTTTCCGGGTAATACAGTAAATATATATTCCTGTGTTTCCCCCTGTTCAATGTTATCCACAAAGTAATCCACAGGTGTTGATAACATTCCCTGCGGCAGAACCAATTTTATGATTCCGTCCTTTATTGCTGTATTTGCCTTTACTGATAGCTTTATTTGTTTCGCATTTTGCTTTGCTGCAAGGTAGAGCGGTGAATCAAAAAAGAGTGAGACAGGCGGAGTGATGACGGGAGTAAGCAGCATTTCTCCATAAACAGGATCGTTTTTTCTGTAACGGACGGGAACGGAATAAGATATCTTCTCCCCGCTGAATTCCAGCACAATATCAGCAGTTATATCCTCAGGCAGCTCAGGTAAGTTTCTGCGGGATGCTTGGTCAATACTGAACTGAAACTCCTCTTTCTTTTGGTTAATCCAAAACGGATTTGTTTCGGCATATTTTTTATCAACTACTTCTGAGAAAGTCACTGTAAGGGGAATGTTCTTCCTTGTATTTTCATTTACTTGTTTATCCCCAACCAATGCCACCGACAACGGAATACCTGCGCGGTTTATTACCGAAGCTTTAATCGTAAGCGTATCATCAATTGTATATATCTCTTTTGCGGAAACTGCCTCCAACCAGACACCGCTGCAGGCAAGTATCAGTTCTTTTATCTTATTACATTTTTCCCTTGCTGTCTGATTATTCTTCTCCGGTTCCAGAATTCTGTATGCCTTTATTAAACCGGGGACTGAAGCTGCCGGATTGTTGATATCAAATGCGGCGGTAATGCTGTCCACCTGTGCGGTAAAACTTTTAATGATATAATTTGAGTTCAGCAGCAAGGCCGCATCTTCAAATATACCTTTCTTTGCCGGCTTCCCTTTCAGGTGAAGAAAATACTGCAGCTGCTCACCTCTCTGCGGAGTGGAGCCAAATCCCTGACTCTTGTGCATACTTCTGCTGAGTGCAGATATTTCATTGTAAGACATCCCGTAGGTAAAATTGTATTCTCCAATATCCAAGGTTAATAGAGTATCCGGATTGATACCTTTATTCTTTAAGACCGGCGGCCAGGCGTTCCATACTAATCTCTGCGGACTCCAGACTCCCACTTCATTAAACTGCTCAGTAAAAACATCCCTTCTCCCGGCCAGGTCAAATGCCTCCTCTGCCAGAATTGCTGATGCAGTATGATGTCCGTGTCCTCCTTCACCCGTAGCCGGAAATCTGGTAATCACCACATCCGGCTGAAATTTACGTATCGCAAAAACAACATCGGCAAGAAGTTCCTCTTTCTTCCACTTTGTAAAGGTCTCATCCGGAGATTTGGAATAGCCAAAGTCATACGCACGGGTAAAAAACTGCCGTGCACCGTCTATTTTTCTTGCCGCCAAAAGTTCCTGAGTTCTGATAATGCCCAGGTCTGTGCTTTGTTCGTTGCCGATGATGTTCTGCCCACCGTCTCCTCTGGTAAGGGATAGATAAGCAGTTGCAAAATGCAATTTATTGGCACAGTAAGCTAAAACTGCCGTGTTCTCATCATCCGGGTGCGCGGCTATAAACAAGACACGTCCCATACTTTTAAGCCCCTTTATTTCATCTAATATCTCTGATGGCTGCCGCACCTTCTGCTGCTGAAGGAAAACATTTTGGGATAAAAACAGAAACAGGTAAAGGACGGCAAGAAAGGAGGATATTTTCATAATGGTTTTCAATTGAGATATATCAATATTGGCATATAGTCTTTACTCTAAAATAATCATTTTTATGCCGTCAGAATAGACCTTACCGCAAAAACCCCACTCTTGGATTAAAATAGATTCCTCTTGAGAGTGAATTTTGTAAATTGTGTTAGTAAAAATCAAATTTAGAGATTCATGAACCCCCGTTCCTTTGGTGAATTCCATTATAAAAATAATCAACTTTTCTGCGGAGATCTTTCCGTTGCAGAAGTTGCGGCCTCAGTGCCGACACCTTTTTTCTTATATAGTGCGGATCATTTCAGAAAACAGTACACTGCATTTACCACAGCATTTGCTCCGGTACCGCACCGGATATTTTATGCAGTAAAATCAAATTTTAACCTTTCCGTCATCCGTACTTTTCATGAACTCGGGTCTGCCATGGATGTAAATTCGGAAGGGGAGTTTTACCGTGCCGAAAAAGCGGGAGTTAATCCGGCGGATATGATTTTAACCGGAGTAGGGAAAAATCCGGCAGAAATCCGGCTTGGTATCGAGCGCGGCGTAGTAATGATAAAAGCAGAATCGGAAGATGAAATCCGCCTCATTAATCAGATTGCAGGGGAGATGGGTAAAACCGCACCGGTTGCCATACGTGTTAATCCGGATGTAGACCCGCAGACTCATCCATATATAAGTACGGGGCTGCGACAAAACAAGTTCGGAGTGAACGGGCAAACCGCGCTTGCTATATATAAGAACCGGAAGGAATATCCCCACCTCCGTTTTACCGGTATTGATATGCACATTGGCTCACAGATAACAAGCCCCGGTCCGTATAAGGAAGCAGTGGATAAACTTGCTGATATATACTTTGAAGTGCAAAAGGACGGGCTTACGCTGGAACATTTTGATATAGGCGGCGGAATCGGAATTCAATACAATGACGAATCTGTTTTTACCCCCGCAGATCTGGCTGCTTTGATACTGCCAAAACTGAAGTCGCTTAAGTGCAGTGTCTTTTTTGAGCCCGGCAGGTTTTTAACAGGCAACAGCGGAATCCTGGTTACAAAGGTTCTGTTCTTAAAGAACAATGAAAATAAATATTTTATTGTTGTTGATGCTGCAATGACGGACTTACTCCGCCCCAGTATATATAAAGCATACCACCATATTCAACCGGTCAATTTTTCCGGCAGCAAAAATGTTCTTGCAGATATTGTGGGGCCGGTATGTGAGTCCGGAGATTTTCTTGCACAAAACAGAGAAATTGAAATTCCCCGTCATGAGGATTTACTCGCGGTTATGTCCGCCGGTGCTTACGGCATGGTGATGTCCTCCAATTACAACGCAAGAAGAAGAGCAACTGAAGTATTGGCAGACGGAAACTCCTTCCGCATCATCCGCGGCAGGGAAACATTTGAGCATCTTCTATTTGATGAAGAAGAAAAACTAAAATCCTCCCGATGAGAGAATCAGCATGAAGATACTGTATTCCTGTCTTTCCCGCAGCTGGGGCGGTATGGAAATGTACACTCTCACCTGCGCAGATCAGCTGCGGCAAAGAGGTGCGGAAGTTGAACTACTGGTATATCCGGATTCCCGGCTGATGCAAGAGGCGATACAGAGAGGATATTATGTATATCCCGTAGC
>CAYYJL010000341.1:0-3909 GCA_964472245.1 uncultured Ignavibacteriaceae bacterium
CGGATTCCGTTTCATATTATACGCCAGGTTGCCGGGGTGCCAGCTTTCCACCAGGGCGATGCCGCTGCCGCCAAGGTAGGCGAGGTCCCGGTTAATTTCCGCATCGGTAACTTCCTGCTCAAAGCCGCTGTCGGCTTTTTGTGTAGCAAACCCGGCATCACGTCTTTTGTAATAAAACTCCTTCCCGATTTCGTGACCGGATGCATCCGCTGCCCTTATTTCGGTAAGATTACGGATGATGGAGCTTTTGCCTGAACAGTGGGGTCCGCTGATAAATACTATATGCATGATGATTCCTTTCTTATAATTGTCTTATATATTGCATTGCGTTATGTGCCGCTGCTTCGTTACGTGCTTTAATAACCTGCAGAAGCTCCACTTTGTGGCCGGTATCGGCCAGGCATGGATGTATATTCCCTTTTGCAGATAACCTGGTGGGGAATATCCCTTCCCGGCATTCACTTTTCAGTGTGCAGGTTCCGCAGTGCTGATACGGGAACTTATCCTTCAGCTCTTCCATGCGGATTAACACCTTTGCACCGTTGTTCAGCGTAACCAGGTTTTTGATCAGCCCTTCGGCATCGCGGATCATTTTTTCCGCGTATATACCCTGCTGCTGCAGCATTGCATACAGTGCCTTCAGTTCTATATCTTCCTCCTGCCCGGGCAGTTTATCCCGCAGAACCGGCAGCAGAACAACCGTCAGACCCCGTTCAGCAGCAAAGCCGCAAACCTTCAGGAAGTCCTCAAGATTTTCGTCTCCATCCCACACGTAGTTCAGCTTCATATCGGTATATCCGCAGCTGATTGCCTCGTCAATCCCTTCCAGCACTCTGCGCAGTACAGTTTCGGTGCCGCCGTTGTTCTTGCGGAACTTAACGGGATCCAGTGAGTACAAGCTTACATTTAACCGGTGAAGGCCCAGTCTTCTATACTCGGCAGCATACTCCTTCAGTTTGTGGCCGTTGGTAATCATGGATAAATCCTGCACACCCATTGCGGCAAGCCCCTCAATAATGCGGAAAATTTCCGGATGGCGGGATGGCTCACCTCCGGTCAGTTTGAACTTTGTATATCCGTTTTGCATGGCAATGCGCCCCATCCACAAAATATCCTCAGCAAGCAGCGTAACACCTGCACCTCTGCCCTTTGCCTGGCCCTCGTTATGACAGAAATAACATGCAAGGTTGCAGCTGTCGGTCAGGGATATTCTGAAATAGGTGCTTTTACTCAAGTTATGGGGTTCCTTATATGTTGATAAAATCTTCATGTATATACTTAGAGAGGGAAAAATCCCCTGTTTCCGGTATTTGTGTGAAAAATCTTTTAACGGTTTTCAAGTATTTCCATCATGCATTTGGCGGTGATTATCTCCTGATTTTCCTCTAATCTCTTATCCTCTGCGGTAATAATTAAGAGAGGGAAATTCCCGCCGTTTCCGGAGAAACGAAAAAACATTTTTTATCCCCTCAGAAAGGGGGATTATTGATGTTGATGCGATGCAGAAGGAAACTCACCTCCCACCCATTATCAGTCAGCAACCACTGTCTGCCGCTAACTTTGTTTATGTGCCGCAGAAGGAAACTCATCCCCCAACCATTATCGGTGAGCAGCTGCTGTCTGCCGCCAACTTTGTTGATGTGCCGCAGAAAGAAACTCATCCCCCAACCCCTTCTCTGCAAGCAAAGAAGGGGCGCCTGAACCGGCTGTATATGAATTGGTAATCTTATGAATGAGAGAGGAGGACATAAACCACAAACCTCCATATGCATTAGAACACAACCCACAGTTTTAACTGTGGGAGTCGGCGCGTGAACACCAACAATAGGACAAACAAACAGATATATACCCAGCCCTCATAACCTATTCATCAAAACAACCACCAAACCCAAAAATACAACAAAACACAACCCACAGTTTCAACTGTGGGGATCGGTGTGCGAACACTGAGCATCGAACATATAAGCAGATATATATCCAGCCCTCAAAACCAACTAATCAGAACAACCACAAATCCCTAAATACAACAGAACACAACCCACAGCTTCAGCTGTGGGGATCGGTGTGCGAACACTGAGCATAGAACATATAAGCAGATATATATCCAGCCCTCAAAACCAATTCATCAGAACAACCACCAAAACCATAAATACAACAAAACACAACCTACAGTTTCAACTGTGGGGATGGGCAGGAAGACGAAAAAATACAACACACAAATTAATTTATACCCTGCTCAATGAAACCAATTCATCAGAACAACCACCAAAACCATAAATACAACAGAACACAACCCACAGCTTCAGCTGTGGGGATGGGCATACGGTGATATATATTGCACCGTGTTCCTATCCTATCATCGTGTCCTCCATCCTGTCATCATGTCCCCCATCTTGTCATCCTGTTCCTATCCTTTCATCGTGTGCTTATCCTGTTCCTATCCTGTCATCGTGTTCCAATCATGTCATCGTGTTCCTATCCTATCATCGTGTCCTCCATCCTGTCATCATGTCCCCCATCTTGTCATCCTGTTCCTATCCTTTCATCGTGTGCTTATCCTGTTCCTATCCTGTCATCGTGTGCTTATCGTGTCCTTAACGTGTCGGCAGGATGCCGACGCTACTTTCCGGAAATTTTCCAATTCTCCCCCTCTTATATGGTACATATCAAAAATATATTTTGGAGGGGTACTCTCTATGTGTCTTATCATACTTACTGATCAGGGAAGCAGCATCCGCAGGGAAAGCCGCAGAGTATTTGTTGAAAAAGATGAACGGGAACTGTTTGAAATCCCAACCCGCAAGGTATCCGCCATTGCCATTATGGGTAACGCACAGATCAGCACTCAGGCCCTTGCACTCTTTGCCGATGAGGGTATTCCCGTTACCTACCTCACCATAGATGGCGGGGTTAAAGGGCAGTTTTTACCTGTTGCCAACAGAAACCTCCATTTGCGGTATGACCAATACTGCGCTGCCCTGGACGAGGAGTTTACTCTTAACGCTGCCCGTTATTATGTTACGCGCAAACTGAAGGAGTATCCCCTCTTTTACCGTAATATACAAAAACATACCCCAGTACCCTCTATGGAGCAGCTTGCCGATATATACCAAACCATGCTGAATGAGTCTGAATCTGCAGCGTATCACGAACTCCTTGGTATAGAAGGTTCCGCCGCACGCATTCACTTTGCCGAGTACGGAAAATACTTCCGCGGGGAGCTTGGCTTTAACGGCAGAAACCGAAATCCTCCGCGGGATGAAGTTAACGCACTGCTCAGCTTCGGGTATGCCATGCTCTTTAAGCTGATTAACGGCCTGCTGCATTCCGCCGGACTGGATATATATAACGGCTTCCTCCACCGGCCATCGTATAACCGTGCTTCCCTCACGTGCGATTTTACGGAGCTTTACCGCGTAAACACCGTGGACCGCTTTGTGCTCACACTCTGCAATAAGGGGATGATACGGGCAAAAGATTTTTATAAGGAAGGGGAAGGGCTCCGGCTTAATCAGGATGCATTAAAAACTTTTTTAACCGAGTGGAAAAAACTTGCCTTTTATGAAAACAACAGCCAATTTGCACAACTGATTGGCAAGGATATAGGTACGCTGGTTGCCATAATTAAAAAGCGGGCAGGCAGACATGCCTCAGACGCAGACGATGCATCTGATAACCTATGACATAGTGGAAGACCGCACCCGCAGGAAGGTAGCAAAAGTACTGGAAGACTACGGGATGCGCATTCAGTACTCGGTTTTTGAATGCGATATAACGCAGGAGGAGCTGAAAACTATTATCGCCAAACTGAAAAGAATTATAAATCCGGATGAGGATAATATAAAATTCTATAATCTCTGCGCCAACTGCGAGTGTAAAGTACACTCCCTGGGGCTGGATAAATCCTAC
>CAYYJL010000342.1:0-3908 GCA_964472245.1 uncultured Ignavibacteriaceae bacterium
GGAGGGAGATAATGTTTCTAGAAAGATGAGAAACCCCAAAAATGATTGTCCCGGCAGGGACGAAACATTTCCGTTGCTGGCTGGGATTGTGTTGCGACCCTACGGGGCGCAGGGTTGGTTTGGGTTCATGTGTTTTTCTAGAAATATTTGATCCCTGCCGGGATCAGGGGAAAACATGCGGTGATTGTTGGCGTGGTGGTTATAGATATGTGACCGCGCTGCGGTCGGGTTTGCTGAGAATAAGCAACATCCAGGACAATACAGACCACCCCCTGCCCCCTCCAAAGGAGGGGAAAATTTGCCGGGAAATTGGCGCCATCGGCCGTCTGCAAATTCTGCCACGGCGGAGGGAATTTGACGGGCTGCAGAGGGAATTTGTAAAAAGTGTGGGATTTTACAGGGCACTTTTTCTTTTCGATATGTTGCCAATCTGTGTAAATTCGTAATTGCCAAAATTATTATTTGTATTTTTTATTTGATTGCCAGGCCATGAAACAGCTGTTATTGTTTGTATGTGTTGTATCTTTTATTCTATTAACAGGAGCGTATTTGTCAACAGGAGAAAAAACTGCCGTTTACGGCGCAAAAACCAAGATTGCGCAAACAGGCGGACTCAAAGATCTTGATTCTTATTATTCCGATAAAAAATTAGGGGCTTTTGTTGAGGGAAATGAAACGTTTTTCAGAATTTTTGCCCCACGCGCCGATAAGGTTATCCTCTGCTTCTTTGATAAACCAGAACAGAAAAATGCTCAGGAGCATCCGCTTACCCGCGATGAAGACGGCGTCTGGGAAGTGAAACTGCCGGGTGAACTCTACGGCAAATATTACGGCTATAAGGTGTATAATCCCGGCCTTCATAAACAAGCCGATACCACTATCTGTCTGGATCCCTACGCAAAAGCAGTTACCACCTTTAATACTTACCTGAATCCACGCCGCGGCATAGTCATGAAGGAAAATGATTTTGACTGGGAAGGCGATACCTGGATTCAGCGGGACTGGCGCGATCTTATCGTTTATGAAATGCACGTGCGGGATATGACGGCGCATCCTTCTTCCGGTGTGGAAAAGGCGGGTACGTATCTCGGTTTAACGGAAAAGGGGAAAACCGGCGGGCTGGATTATATAAAAAATCTGGGCGTTAATACCGTTGAACTTCTGCCGGCTATGGAGTTTGCCAATATTGAACTGCCGTATCAGGATTCCATGCTGGGGCGGAGGAATACCTGGAATCCGTATGAAAGAAATCACTGGGGATATATGACCGCTGCGTTTTTTGCTCCGGAGGCATATTACAGCGAGGACTGGAAGCAACTTACCTGGAATGTGTGGGAAGGGAAATCCGGCAAGCAGGTGAATGATTTTAAGCAGATGGTTAAATCTTTCCATAAGGAAGGCATTGCCGTTGTTATGGATGTGGTGTTTAATCATATATCCGAATATGAGTTCGGCAATTTTAAGGAGATTGATAAGGAGTATTACTTCCGCTTAGATGATAAAGGCAACTTTATTGCGGAAAGTTATTGCGGCAATGATTTTAAAACAGAACGTCCCATGGCGCGCCGCTTAATTGTGGAAAGCGTCCTCTACTGGATGAAGGAATATCATGTAGACGGCTTCCGGTTTGACCTGGGCAAGCTGATTGACTGGCAGACCATTGAGATGATTATCCGCGAAGCAAAAAAGATTAATCCGTTTGTTATCATTGTCTGTGAACCGTGGGGCGGGGGGTATGACCCGATGGGCTTTTCCCTGCGCGGATGGGGTGCATGGAATGATCAGATACGCAACGGCATCAAAGGGGAAAATCCGGTGAACGGGCACGGCTGGATTTTCGGGAAGTGGTACGGCAATAATTCCCCGCAGAGAGTGCAAAGCTATGTGAACGGAACATTGACAAAGGATAAATACGGATTGTTCATCAAAAAGGAACACTCTGTTAATTATCTGGAGTCGCATGACGGATATACGCTGGGTGATTTTATCCGCATAGGTGCAGGAGAGGCGCCGGCAGATAAAAAGGTTGAAAATCCGGATGAAATTATTAAACTGACCTATACACAAAGCAGGTTGAATAAATTGGCCGCAATGTTTTTAATGACCTCTCAGGGTATGACTATGATACATTCCGGGCAGGAGTATGCACGCGCAAAAATTATCCCCGCCAATATCACGGAAAAGGATAAACATAAGGGGATGATAGACCATAACAGTTATGATAAGGATAATGAAACCAATTATCTTAACTATGCACATGCGGAAATAAACAAATCCCTTTTGGATTATTATAAAGGATTGATAAAGATACGTAATGCCTACTCTGCGTTCCGCCGGGCGGACTATGAAGATGTGGTTTTTATGGAAATTACCGGCAATCCTTTTGCACTCGGCTATACGGTTAAAGATCACAAGGCGGAGTTTACCGTATTGTTTAATGCAGATACCAAAAAGAAGCAAAAGTTTAAACTCGGAAAAGGAAACTGGCAGGTAATAGCTGATCATCTGACTGCCGGGACCGAAGTTTTGCGCACCGTGAGCGGAGAAATAGAATTAGAAAGCTCCACCGGATGCATACTGCGGCTGGCGGGAGGGAAATAAAATATATATTTTTCTGCCGTAACGTGAGAAAGAACAAAAAATTATCCGCCGGATAAAAAGCAGTAATTTTTTAACTTGACTTTTAACTGCGAATGCTTGATTTTGCTATTGAGCATCCAATAAATGGCAGTTTTATGACCACTGAAATAAAATACTTTACTCCCTCTGAGGCAATTAAAACGCTGCCGCTTGTGCGCAGTATTGTGAGAGATATCCTGAGTGAGGGGCGGGAGATTAAGGACCTTGCGGATAAAATGTCCGTTGAGGAAATTCATCTTGACCCGGAGATGTCCGAGCGGTTCCGCAAGATACAGATTTATCTGGAAGAGCTGGAAGAGATCGGCTGTGTGTATAAGGATTGGAATTTTACATTCGGGCTGGTGGATTTTCCTTCCCTGATAAACGGGGAAGAAGTATATCTCTGCTGGAGGAGTGATGAGGAGACCATACGCTTTTATCACACGATGCAGACCGGATACAGCGAGCGCAGATTGATTCCGGAGGAATGTTACTATAACTGACAGGAAACCTGTATGATCCGCCTTGCGGTATTTGATTTAGACGGCACACTCACTGATTCTTCAACCACTATATATAAATCCACCCACAGGACATTTCAGGAACTGGGGCTCCCCTATACCATAGAAAAATCCGTGCTTGACAGCAAAATAGGAGAGCACTTTCAGAATATATTCGATGACCTGAATATACAGGCGGGTAATATAGATGAGTTCATTAATGTATATAAAGGATTTTACTTTGATTATATACCGGAAACGGTGCTCTACCCGGGTGTGGAAGATATATTACAATACCTTCAGAATAAAGGAATACAGACTGCCCTGCTGACCACCAAGGGGCAGGATCAGGCGGAAAAGATAATCCATGCATTTAATCTGGAAAAATACTTTGCCCTGATTATGGGGCGCAGGCCCGGCATTGCAGTAAAGCCCTCCGGCGAGCCGCTGAGCTTTATCATGAAGGAGCTTGGCGCAGATGCGGCTGAAACCATGATGATAGGAGACTCTGAGCTTGATATACAATGCGGCAAAAACGCAGGGGCGGCAACCGCAGGATGTTTATACGGATACCGGACACGGGAGATTCTGGAACGGGAAGCGCCTGATTATATCATCGGGAGTATTACTGAATTGAAAGATATATTGTGACTTTTTTGCAAGCGGGGGCTTCGAGTTCCCTCAGCAACCTTTGATTTCGAGTTCCCTCAGTCACCTATGAATTTTCCGCAAGCAGAACTCAGTCACCTATGACATCGAGTTCCCTCAGCCGCCGGTATATCTTTGCTT
>CAYYJL010000343.1:0-3900 GCA_964472245.1 uncultured Ignavibacteriaceae bacterium
ATCAGGATTTGCAGGATTAAAGGATTAACGGGATTCCTGTAATTCGAAACAGTCCAAATCCTGTGCTGAAGCGAGTATCTTTTTTGAGTCCAATGGCACGCGGATGACACGGATTAAAAACACGGATTAAAAACACGGATTTTGGCGGATAGGAAGATATCCCGCAGATTATGATTGAGATTAACGCTGAAGGTATGATAGATTGCTTTGCTTATTTACCTGTAGATTTTTCTATGCCTTTGTGAATCATACCGAAGACAAATCCGATGCCAATGCCAATGAGTGCACCGCCAATGATATCAGATGGGTAGTGGAGTCCCAAATATACCCTGGAAAGGGCAATGAGGGAGGCAGATATAAAAAGCAGATATTTAAGATTCGGGTAGAGGCGCGTAAAGTACATCGCCACGGCAAAATTATTCAAGGCATGGTTGGAAGGGAATGACCAAGTGCCGTTGCAGCCAAGCGGGGTGATCACATCAGTAAGCGCCATGCAAGGCCTGGGTCTCTGAAAATATTCCTTCAAAATTCTAAAGCCTAACTGGTCAGAAACCACCACCAGCAGGATTGCCAAAATAACCGCAATTTTTCCCCTTTTGCCTTCATTAAAAAAGAGGATTCCAAGAAGAACTGCGTAGGTTATGTACCAGTTATTGACATTGGTAATCAGTGAAAAAAAGCCGGTAAACGCCTTATTTGAGATGGTATGGTTAAAAAAGTAAAAAACAGCAAGGTCAATTGAATATAAAATATCAGTCATTTTTTAATGTTTTTCGGGATTTTGGCGAAGAATATACCATTCAGCCATAGTTCTAAATTGATTATATTTTGGCAGGAAATATAGAAAGAATTTGACTATAACACGGTAAATGAGAACCAAAACTAATGCGACGGCGATTCAGTTTATTTATGACGAAGCTGAACCGATAGAGAAGAAAAAAACTATTTTCCTTAAAAAGGAGGGGGAAGAAAACTTAATACTGCCGCTCAGGGTAATTACGTTCCTGATAGCTATATCCGGACTGTTTGCCATGGTGTATGAGGTGAGGTATTTTAGTGAATACTCCTTTCAAGTGTACCTCGTAAGACTGAGTGCAACACTTGTTTCCTTTTTCATCCTGATCATACTTTACTCCCGCTGGTCACTTTCCAGACCGGTCCTGCTTGTCCATGTGATATTGCTGACGATTGTACTTTCCAGCGGATATATGATTCTGCTGATACCTACCACCCTGGTACTTAATTCACAAATTGTTGGATTAATGATATTCACCAGCGCTTTATTTTTAAGCTGGGATGTAAAACATCAGATTATTACCGCATTGTACTATTATTTGGTATTTGCCGGGGCAATACTGCTTAACGATAATCATATATACTTTATGCCTAATACACTGGAATCCGTACTCTTTGTAGGATTCATGGCATTTGTTTCTGTTATCGGAAGTATGGTGAATTTTAAGCTGAGGAGTGAGCTTGCTGAAAAAACCGTAAGGGTGAGACTTTCCGAAAGGAAATTTAAGGCAATTATAGAACACTCGGCAGAAGGAATATTCCAAAGCTCGCCTGAGGGGAAATTCCTAACAGTAAATCCGGCACTGGTGGCCATACTAGGTTTTGATTCTGAAGAGGAATTACTGGCGATTGAAAATATCAGTGAACTGTATGAGGAACCTGACGGAAGGGCCAAGTTAATTGATATACTACAACAAACCGGAGAAGTTCAGAACTACCGCCTGCATTTGCGGAAGAAGAACAATGAACCGATCGTTGTTCTCTTGAATGACCGGCTGATCGGAAACAAGGAGGAGGAGCGGTACTATTTTGAAGGGAGTCTGCGGGATATAACAGCTCAGGAGATTATGGAGCGGGAACGTGAGGAAGCTCGTGATCAGATTGTTCAGGAGAAACAGAGAGCTGATGAGTTAGCCAAGGAAGCGCAGAAATCAAGTGAAATTAAAAGCCAGTTTCTGGCTAATATGAGTCACGAAATAAGGACTCCTATTAATGGTATATTGGGCTTTCTTGGATTAGTTGAAAACCGGTCATACAAAAGTGAAAATGAACTGAAAGATTTTATCACCGGAGCAAAGCATAGTGCGGAGACACTTTTAGATTTAATCAATGATATACTTGATTTCTCCAAAATTGAAGCCGGCAAACTGCAGCTTGAAGACAGGCCCTTTTATATACAAAAGACTTTGGGAGAGGCAGTATCCATTATATCTCCGCGGGCTAATCAAAAAGGATTAAAGATACTGACTCAGATTAGCCGCAATACGACAGCCGAGTTAGTGGGTGACCCCGTCCGCCTGCGGCAGATATATATCAATCTGCTCAGTAACGCCGTTAAATTTACGCCTGCCGGTGAAATACGTATTTCCGTTAACTTAGAAAGAATAAATGAATCTGAACTGAAGCTGACCAGTTCGGTAAGTGATACGGGAATTGGCATTGAGGAGTCGAAGATAACCCAATTGTTTCAGCCCTTTTCTCAGTTGGACGGGTCATATGCAAGAAAGTACGGAGGTACGGGTTTGGGGCTTGCCATCTGCAAAGAGTTAATCACTTTAATGGGGGGTGAAATTCAGGTAGAGAGTGAATATGGACGCGGTACATCATTTACATTTCAGGCAAAATTTAAGCTGCACAAGCCGGATCTGACAGGAGGCAATCTCAGCAGTAAAAAAGCAACCAAAGAAGAGTATGTATCCGAGTTCAGTTATGAAGAAATAAGAACAGAGAAAATTAAAGCACAAAGAAAAGAGTTCACTATTCTGCTTGCCGAGGATAATGTAGTTAATCAAAAAGTTATCATGCGCGTTTTGGAGGATGCAGGGTATAAAGCATTTTCAGTATCCAACGGTATTGAAGTTATTGAGATGCTGAACAATGAACGGCGGTTTGATTTAATCCTTATGGATGTGCAGATGCCGGGTATGGATGGCTTAACTGCAACGGGAATGATACGGAATATGAATAACCGGTACAGAAATATTCCGATTATTGCACTCACAGCACATGCGTTGGCAGGGGACAGGGAAAAGTGTATAGCTGCCGGCATGGATGATTATGTTACAAAACCGATACGCAATGATGAGTTGATAAATACCATAGACGGCAAGATGGGTGTGGTTTACGAAATTGCAGCAGCTCCTGTAAAACATGTAACAGCTGAAACGTATGAAAGTCCGTTGTTTGATCATCAGTATTTTGACAATATCAGTTTGAGCAATAAGGAATTTCAGAAGGAACTTATGGGGACGTTCCTGAAGGATACTGAAAGACGGATAGGTGTAGTAAAACATGCAGTTGAAATGAAAGATTACCACACTATTGGTTCTGAGGCACATACCATAAAGGGGGCGGGGCATTCTGTCGGTGCAACTTCGCTGGGGAATAAAGCAGCCGCGATTGAAAATGCAGTCAAGAATGAAGAATACAAGGAACTGGAAGAGCTTGTTACCAAACTCAGTGATATATACTACCGCCTGCGTGAAACCGTAAAGGAATATACACCGGGCTGATGGCTGCTGAACTTGTTACAGAGTTTTAAATACTTTTTCAATTGCAGCAAAAGCAAAATCAATTTCTGCCTTGGTAATAACTAACGGGGGAGTAAACCTGATAATATGCGTATGTGTTTCCTTGCAAAGCAAACCATTTTGCTGAAGGGCTTCACAAAATCTTCTTGCACCTCCGGCTTCCGGGTGCAGTTCTACTCCAATAAATAATCCTTTACCGCGGACTTCCTTTATATTTGAGGAGTTGATTCCTGAGAGCAGAGTTCTGAAATATTCTCCCATCGAGTAGGAGTTTTCAATCATTTTTTCTTCAATGAGAATACGCAGACTTTCCATTGCAATAGCTGCACCGAGCGGATTACCGCCAAAGGTTGAA
>CAYYJL010000344.1:0-3886 GCA_964472245.1 uncultured Ignavibacteriaceae bacterium
GGGTCCGCCAAAGGCACAGGGGTAACTGATGGAGCGGTCCAAGTCTCTTATTGCCGGGTCTCCCTTATCTATAGCTGTTGAATATTTCTGGAACTTCAGGTTGCAGGGGTGTTCAGCTCCCGGATTCAATGGCCAGCCATTGGATGATCCATGGGTAATATTCATAAACATCGGGTAATCAAAGGAATTGGTAGTATCCATATAGGATTCTCTTCGTGCTCCCCACACAATGTTATATTTGAATTCAGCAGGAGGAAGACCCGCCGAAGAAAACAATATATCCATATTAGAAAATGTGTTATTCCTGAAGGTAACCTGAGAATTGAGCACAAAAGTTGGCCCCTGATCATCATTACTATAATACAGAAATACATGGAATGAGTTATTCACAAAATTATATTTTCTCTTAAATGAAGAAGGATTCCATAGTCTGCCCTGAACGATAAATTTGTTATTATAGAAATCAATAGTTTGATTAGGCGGACCAAGGGCATCTTTAATTATTGACATTGCTTGAGTATTAATCAATGCAACTGTATTTTTTCTTATGGTAATATGTGAAACACCTGCCGGTTGAGAGGGTCTTTGATTAGTGGTTAACAACATCTGTCCAAAGAAATTATTCTCCTCTATTAAAACAGTTGATGGATAAGGCGGGTTATCAATGAATACTAATCCATCTACGCTTCCCGTGCAATTTCTGATTATTCCCTCACTGAATGTGCTTCCAGTTTCTAGTTTTTCGAATAAAATGTTTTCTAAAACTGTATATCTTAGATAAACAGGGTATGCATGTAAAACAGCTGTACCTACAACCAGGTTAGAATTTCCAATAATAGACAGCTCCCTGATAGTATTGGAGTCACTAAGACTGATTATCCAGTATCGCTGCGGTGTGGGTCTCGGCAGCGTACCTGCAGAAATTATGGTTTGGTATTTATCCGTACCTTGCAGTGTCATACCCTTTTTAAGATCAAAGGTTTCAGAAAATACCCCCTCACTCAGGATAATGGTATCACCTTCTCCGGCAACGGCAATGCATTTACCGATACTGTCACTAGCTGTTGCCCAGCTGGTATAAGGGGGAACAGGATTGCTGCTCCCTGCTTTTACATATCTGGTTTCTCCATATACTGCAAATACAATAAACAAAAGTAACATTACTGTTGTTAATTGCATGCAGTTTACCTTCATACTCATTCAATTCAGATTTTAGTTGAAACTTAATTCACATATCAAGGAAATTAAACAAACCCACAAGGGTATCCATGTGTCAGTCTTGTAATTCACATTAAATCGGTTAACTAATTGGGTCAGAACAAAAAACTTAAACCTTCCCCAATATTGTTCAAGACAAACTTATAAAAATTAGTCGTCGGAATCAAATCAGGATAATGAAGGAGCATTTTTTCTAATTTACAAGAGCCCTCACCAATTTGGAATTCCAAAGAACTTAACTAACCCTCTCTCCGCCAAGGTTTTCCATTATTTCCTTGACGTAGGGATTGTTCTCCTCAACATTGCTGTTATTTTTATTCAGATAGTTTTCCAGATTATCCTTCCCTTTATCAAAATCGGATTCAGAGGTAACCGGAGTTATTTTATACCGCTTGCCGCAGAGTTTTTCAAACTCGGTCATCATCTGTCCGGCACAAACTTTCAGGTGGGCAAGTTTGTCTGCTGAACTGACTTCAACGGTTATTTCATTTCGGTATTCTGATTTTATTCTGGCGTTTTCTAATGAATCAGCGTAAATCTGAAACAACCTGGTCTCAGCTTTTATCCGTTTTTGCAATTCAATCAGAGCATCTTGCGGATTCAGTACTCCTGCATTATTTGATGGAGGAGTCATATTCTCCCTCATTGGGGGCTGAGGTTCGCGGATTGCCGGCGCTTCCGCAGCAGGCGGGGTTATTTCAGCTGGTTTTTCAGCGGTCAGGATTTTTTTTTTAACCGGTTCTTCGCCGCTATCTGAACCCATTTTGCCAAGCAGTTCCGATATGGTGGAAGATTTTTCCAATGCAATGAGAAACGAAAGCGTCAGCTCAAATTTTATTTTTTGATTCTGTGAATAGCGCAATTCGTATAAGGATTTATTAAGTAACGCAACCATCCGCAGCAAATCGCTTTCAGAAAACTCCCCGGCATAATTCAAATAGTTCTTTTTATAATCATCCGCAGTCTCAAGCAAATCGGTTGACTTTGTTGCCTTTACCGTCAGTAAATTCCGCAAATGCTCCGTATATCCTTCCAGATAATCACTAAAACTCCACCCGTGTGCATAAACTTCTTCCGAAATTTCGAACGCAGTTTGAAAGTGTTTGCTCAGAATGGCTCTGGTTAGTTTGAAATAGGAGGATTCATCTATCAGATTGAGCAGCGATATAACCGTTTCAAAGGTTACATCCTTGCCGCAAAACGCCACAGTCTGATCAAAGAAACTTTCAGCATCACGCAATCCCCCCTCGGCACGGCGCGCAATCAGCGTCAGGGATTTATCGTCAATCTTTATCTCTTCCTTATCAGCTATATATTTCAATTGTTCTTTAATGGTATCCACCTTTATACGGCGGAAGTCATACCGTTGGCACCGTGACACAATTGTGATAGGAACTTTTTGAATTTCTGTTGTCGCAAAGATGAATATTACATTTGGCGGCGGCTCTTCAAGTGTTTTCAGGAATGCATTAAAGGATTCCTTGGTGAGCATGTGCACTTCATCTATGATATATACTTTATACTTCCCCTGCGTGGGCGCAAACTTGACAGAATCCCTCAGGGAACGCACATCATCAATACCTCTGTTTGATGCCGCATCAATTTCTATGATATCAATAAATCTGTTGCTCTGAAAATTTTCGCAGCTCTTGCACGTATCGCACGGTTCACCATCGGATGGGGATTCGCAGTTGAGTGATTTTGCCAGTATTCTTGCCGTTGTTGTTTTGCCAACTCCTCTTGGTCCGGTAAACAAATAAGCATGTGCCACGCGGTTATTGGTCAGTGCGTTTTTAAGCGTAGTGGTTATATGCTCCTGCCCTACAACTTCAGAAAAGCGGAGCGGGCGGTATTTTCTGGCAGAAACGGTAAATTCACTCATCTCAGAGCAGTCTCCCCTCATGTTTTTTAATCAGCGTATCGTTTATATATACACACAGTTTTTCCAGATACATCTGATCGGTTTCGTTAAATGAATTATAAAAATGACTGTCAATATCCAATACACCATATAGAGTGCTGCCGTGAAAGAGCGGGAGCACAATCTCACTGCGGGAATCAGCATCGCAGGCAATATGACCGGGGAATTTATCAACATCAGGAACAATCATGGTCTTTCCTGTTTTAGCAACTGTGCCGCATACTCCCGAGCCCGGTTTTATCATGGTGCATGCGATCTTCCCCTGAAAAGGTCCAAGATACAACATGCCGTTTTTCATCAGATAAAATCCAACCCAGCTTATCTTTTCAAACGCCTGCTTGAGTGATGCAGCTATGTTTGAAAAGGAGGTCACCAATGGTTCTTCAGGAGTCACCAACGAGTATATCTGAGGAAGCAGTTCCTCATACTTCTGACTGTCGCTCATGGTACCTGATGAAAATACTAACTGTTCACTCATGATTTTTTCTTGGCAGGTTTCTTTTTAGTTTTGCTTTTACCATTTAGTACCGGAAGAGTTTCCTCAACCGCCTGATATATAGTGGATACGGGGACAATGGTTAATCCATCCAGAATGCCTGAGGAAATTTCCTTCAGGTCAATCTGATTATCCATTGGAATTAAAACTTTCTTAATACCGTTTTTCTTGGCAGCGAGCAGTTTTTCATTCAATCCTCCTATCGGAAAGACTTCACCACGGAGAGTAATTTCACCTGTCATTGCAATATC
>CAYYJL010000345.1:0-3878 GCA_964472245.1 uncultured Ignavibacteriaceae bacterium
TTTCCCGGGGAATCAAGGCAAAGGTATCATTTGTTATTCCTGTATATAAAGAGGGGAAATTCCCCTCAAAGGATGTTGTGTCTATGTAAAACTGATACTTTTCTACATCCGGATCAAATGCACGATCCCAATTTGCCCGTATTGCTTTTCTCGACGTATCTTCAGCCAGATAGCCCATGAAGGGGGGCATTGGGGCTGTATCAAGGTATGCGTACGATTCACCATACGGCCCACCATAATAACCGGGATCACTTCTGCTTCCGTTAACATCAAAAATTAATGGATCGCCTTTATCTATGAAAGGTGATTGTTTCTGAAACTTTGAATTGTAAAGGAGTTTAGAAGTATCTGCAATAGGCCAATAACCGGAATATATCCAGTAATTTATATCCGTAAATACCGGATAACCCGTAACATTTGTGCTATCCATTAAAAAGCCCGGTTCATTTTTCCAAAGAGCATTATAAGAAAACGATGTGGGTTGCTGTCCCGTATTTGTGAATAAATAGGCAATATTTGAAAAAACATTGTTTCTAAAATGAGCAACGTTATACAAATCGAATAACGGTCTTTGATCACTTAAAAGATAAGATGGCAATCTTGCATGAAATGTGTTGTTAGTAAAGGTATATTTCGGAATCAGTTTAACTGATTGCCGGACAAAGCCCTCCACCAAAAAATCATTATTATATACCTCAATTGTCTGTCCGGGTGGAGCAAAGGAGTGCGTGGCAATATTAACTTTGTCGGTGGTGAATACTACTTTATTTTTTTTTACAATAATGTTTGATACTCCTGCCGGTTGAAAAGGGCTCTGCACCGTGGACATTAATTCCGCACAGACAACCTCATTGTTTTCAATTGTCACTGAAGAATTAAACGATGGGTTTCTGATATAAGCTAATGTAGTTGCTCTGCCTCTGCATTCTTTTATTATCCCTTCGCTGATTGCAGCTGCTAATCCAAGACTGTCAAATACTATTTTTTCAACTACACAAAACTGTAAATGCTGAGGATCTGTATATATCGCTGATAATCCAGTGACAAGATTTGTGTTGCCTACAATTTTTATTTCTTGTATTACATTAGAATCATTGACACTTATCAACCAATGTCTGTCGAATGTTGGTCTTACTAAATTCCCTGCATGAATAGTTGTTTTATACATGCCCGCCCCTTTAAGAACCATCTTTCTTTTCAGGTCAATTATCTCACTGAATGTACCTTCGCTCAATTGAATAGTATCCCCCTCATTTGCAACAGCTATACACTTACCTATACTGTCACTTGCTGTTGCCCAACTGGTATAAGGGGGAACAGGATTACTGCTCCCCGCTTTTACATATCTGGTTTCTGCATGCAGTAAACTGACGGCAAGCATAAATACTAAACAGACAATTAACTTTTTCATGCAATGTATTTCATTTTCATAACACGTAATATCTCCGGATGATGTTCCAGTCTATCTTGCAAGTACAAATTTCCTCACCTCACGTTTCATATCCTCATTCAGCAACTCATATATATAAACCCCGCTTGCCATATCACCGGTATCAAAGTTCACTGTATAATTACCCGGCTCATGATGCCGGTTTACCACCTCAGCTTTAAGACGGCCAAGAATATCATATACACGGAGGGAAATTCTGCCGGGTATTTCAATACTATAACTAATTTTTGTAGAACCGTTAAACGGATTGGGGTAGTTCTGTCCCAAAGAGAAAGTATATGATTCTTTTCCGTTTAATCCTCCTTTTTCCAACCCGCTCCCCGGTACCCGGTTATATAAAACGGTATTACCTGCACTGGTGAGGGAATAATCATATTTTTCCGCTTTGATATAATATTCTGCAGTAGTTTCATTACTTTGCGCCGGTCCCATAAGAACGGTTGTTTCTGTATCAACATACTCATGTATTGATGAGATTACTGAGTCTATCAAGGTAAAACTACCCGGTGCAATTTTCCTGTATATCTTATATTTCAGTACAGAATCGGATGGAAAAGCTTCGCTATAAGGTGACCAATATAATTTAACCTTGCCGCCGGATTCCGACTTAAATAATGAACTGTTCCAGTTCGCTGAATTGATTACTGCACCATTCTGCGGGTAAAGCAGTCCGCTGCCGGTTGTGAATAATCCCCCGGTACCTTCGATTGTGATATTTTTATTTATGTAGTACTTATTACTTATGGTCAGATTCTTGCCTGATGGTATGGTTAACTCCTTAAAGAAAAGAGTGGTTTGAACACCAATTGCCTCAGTTACCTGCAGAGTCCCCCCAAGCATAGCTGTGGGTCCAAATCCATACAGAATCGCATCACCATCATCAATTGGATGGACTTCGGTTGTTAAATCTGTGGTTAAATCATAAGAATGAATTGAAATTGTATTTTCAATATTATACAAAGAATAATTAATAAATGAGCCGTTGTATTTTTTTAGCTTTACCTGTGGTAATTCCGCTGAGAGGCCATATCCGGCAATATTATTAAGCAAAAAGTATTTAATCTCAGGATATTTCCAATCCTCAAAACATCCGGCCACTAAAATATGGGGGTATTGCGGATAACCAATAAGTTCAATAAAATCTTCGCTGCCACCGGATTCAACGGCCGGATAAAAATCTGAAAATGGTCCGGGATTTCCTGACCTGCCGCCAAATGGACCGGTAATATTGTAATGTGCCAATGTTCTGCCGGTATAGCGTGAGTTGTTGATTTTCTGTCCCAGTGGTCCAAGTATTCTAGGATTAATGGTGTCACGAACACAAACACCCAGCGAGGTTAGTTTTTCGTTCTCGTTAATTAAACTTTCAATGCCATCATAGGAGAATACAGGTTCGTAATAAATAACGTTTGCACCATATGCAAGTCCGGTGAAGACTGCAGAACGTAATTCTATGCCTGATGGCAAGCGCCAGCCAATACTCTCCTGCCCCCAAACATTGATAATATACTGAAACCTTGTTGAGTCAGGATATATATCCCCTTCAGTATTTTTCATCTGATGGAGGTATTCATCCATAGTCCGGCAGCGCCACAAGGATGAAACAGCAGAATCATCATCACTGTGAAAATACGTATAAAATACTATGGGGTCGGGTTTTACTACCTTAAAGTAACGGTAAAATGCACTTTCACGTCCGCGCATCCCGTTATATTCCGGATAATAGTGCGTAAAAAGCTTTGGTTTGTTTGACAAAGTTGACTGCTCCAGCGTTTCACGGACAAACTTGGATGCATTAAACAAATCAAATGTATGCGGCTCATCAACAGATTGTAAATATTTTACTTTGTCGAAGAATCCGGTGTACGTTGATGATAGCCCGTTCAATTCGGCTAGATAATCATCAATATTGTCAATAGCATCACCTATTTTACCAGAAGTGCTCAGATGCTCCTCCCACACTTCATGATCATAAACTTCGATTTGTTTTACCATCACTTCAGCGGCACCGGTTGTTTCAACGATAAAGCTGGTTGAAAGGTACCTGGGAAGTTCCTCTGTACTGCCTCGAAAAACATTACTTTGGTATTCATATAGACTATAAGTGACCTCGAAAGTTTTTTCGTTGCTATCAAATCTGCTATTCCTAATCGTATCAATTTTTATTGTGTCTCGTAATAATACTCCCTCCTGATTATGAGCATGTGAGAAAATCACTACTTTCAATTTTGCAATAATCTCTTCATCGTTAACAATATTGGGGACCCGAAGCGTAAAATTTGTCTTGTATGTTTGCGGAGTAGGAGTGAAGAAATTTTCAGAACCTCTATGTCTGGTTTCCTGCTGATATCCTGAATCAGCATGTACAAGAGAAGCATTAAAATCCGCTACGGGGCCAAACACTAATTTACCAGCTAAATTTAATGTA
>CAYYJL010000346.1:0-3852 GCA_964472245.1 uncultured Ignavibacteriaceae bacterium
GTGGCATTCTAATATGTAGGGATTTTTTTCTGCTTTTTGGGTGAGGGCTTTATAATGTTTGGAAGACTCGCTGCGGACTGTAATAAATGCCATGATGTCATAATTGAAGAACTTTTTTTCCACCTTGGCATAATAACCCTGAATCACTCCTTTTTCCTCCAGCTTATGCATTCTCTCACTGACCGATGGGATGGACATTCCAATATTTTCCGCAATCTCGCTCCTTTTGGTCCTGCCATTTGCCTGGAGCAAATTGAGTATTTTAATGTCTAAGTCATCTATCATGTTTTACCTTAATATCTAAAACAAATTTGAATACAGACCTCAATATATTAGATATTTTCGAGATAAACAATTTTTTAACTAAATCGGTCCGGCTCTGTGACCGGGCTCATTCAGTCCTTAATGCCGTAGGGAGTGCGTGCGATTCCGGATTTTTTAACCTCTTCAAATAGCCGAAGGTTCTCTTCCGGACGCGGTTGGAGTTTGTGGTACAGGTGGTATTGAACTGCAATATTATTCAGGGATTTCACTTCACAACCGGTCAGCTCTAATCGGTGCTGAATATCGGAATCCTCCCCGACTGATGGGGCTTCGTAACGTTCGTCAAATCCATTTACTTCTAGCAAATCCTCTTTATATGCAGAAAAATTGCAGCCGAGAACTCCCCTCTTTTTACGGTTCAGCATATCTCTCAGGGTTGCGTTGGTAAGGTAAAACACCTTTTCCACATCATAAGACTCCCCAAAAATTCCATCATAAACCAGGCGGAGGAAGTTTTTCCATAGGTACCCGTCACTTACTGATTCCGGGGTAAGTTTTTGGGTTAATTTCTCTGAAAGATTAACACGCCGGCCGGTCAGCACGGTGGAAGTTTCTTTTGCTTTGCAATGTTCCCCGACAAATGCCGGATGAGGGATGCAGTCTCCGTCAACAAATATAATATAATCTGCAGATGCTGTGGTTATCGCCCTGTTTAAAATTCTGTTTTTGCGGAACCCCTTATCTTCCTGCCAAAGATGGATTATGGGGAAAGATGATACCTTGCTGATTTCTTCAATTTGCCGGACAATATCAGCCGGGGAGCCGTCATCAGCAATGATAATCTCAAACCGGCGGAAAGTCTGCTGTTCAAATCCGGCGAGCAGCAGTTTGAGGTAGTCTATTTTTTTGTAGAATGAAATAACCACCGTGGCTGAAGGTGATTTTTCACTCATCTTCAATTCTCATTTTCTTCAGTTTTGCCCGCTCTCTCTGTCTGTTGTAGGCAGATTTATCAGACATGACCCGCCCGGCTTTCATGGCAACAGGAATCCTCTTTTTGGGCCTGCGGATTTTTATTTTCGCTTTTTTATTCATGGCTTCAATCAGAACTAATCAGAAGAGTGCATAAATAAACGGAGCCAAAGCTGAACCTTTAGTAATAATCAAAAGACCGCCAATGAGTACCAGAAAAATTACAATCGGCATCAGCCACCATTTTTTCCGCTCACGCAGGAACTGCCACAATTCAGATAATATTGAAAGTTTAGACATAACTTTTAAAATTGTTTTTCATATCCGGATGAATTTTGTTCAGAAGATTTCCTTTCAATCCAATAGGTTGCAGGATTGCCGCTTCTTTTTGTATTGAGTAAATCTTTTTTACTCAGACGTAAAATTACCCCAATGGGAGTTAATACCAAATAATAAATAATGCTGAGAATAAACCGTGACATGAACCAACCCAATATCACTGCAAGTGTCATCCATATTAAATTAAGAGGTTTCAGGAACATCGCCGCAATAAATGCCGCCACCATAAACACTCCGCCTGCAACAATAGACCAGATGCCGTATGATGCATGATGGTAGAGCCCGTAAACTCCGATAAGTACAAAAATAACACCAAAGGTTATCCCGAACTTTTTGAGTGTTTTAGGGGACTGATCTATATTTTTAATTTCCTCTTTTATCATTCCGTATTAATCCTGTTTAAATTCATCTTTCCAGTTAACCGATTCCTTAAAGACCGGCTGGGCTTTTTTATCAAGGAGATAATTTTCTAACAATAAATAATCAATATTAGTTCTCATAAAGCATTTATAAGCATCTTCCGGGGAAGAAACAATGGGTTCCCCGCGTACGTTGAAGGAAGTGTTAATGATAACCGGGCAGCCGGTTCTTTCATAAAATGCCTCAATCACTGCATAATATGCAGGATTTGTTTCTGCATGGACAGTTTGTACCCGTGCAGAATAATCCACATGTGTTACAGCAGGAATCTCTGACCGGACCTCATTGACGCGGTCAACACCTGTGCGCTGCTCGTTGGCAGAAACAGATTTCCTTTTCTGCTCAACAACATCCGCCACCAAAAGCATATATGGACTATCGTAATCCATATCAAAGTATTCTCCCATTTTTGAGCGAAGTACAGAAGGTGCAAATGGCCGGAAGCTTTCCCTGAATTTTATTTTAAGGTTCATCACAGACTGCATCACCGGTGAACGGGCGTCACCCAGTATACTTCTGCCGCCGAGTGCCCGGGGGCCAAATTCCATTTTCCCCTTAAACCAGCCGATTACATTTTGTTTATCTATTAACTCTGCAACTTTGCCGGCAATTTCCTGTTCAGATAGTTTTATATATGGGTAATTGTTTTGGTGAAGGTATGCTTCAATCTCATTACTACTGTATTGCTGTCCGAGATAAGAACCTTTTTGCATATCCCCAGATTCCGGCAAGACTCTTACATTGCCAAGATATTTATACCAGACTGCAAGTGCAGCACCAAGAGCACCACCGGCATCCCCGGCTGCGGGTTGAATCCATATATTGTCAAATATTTTTTCTTTCAGGATTTTTCCGTTGGCAACACAGTTTAGTGCAACTCCTCCCGCCATCACCAGATTTTTCTCCCCCGTCTCGTTTCGTATATATCTGCACATTTTAAGGATAATATCTTCCGTAACCACCTGAACAGAAGCAGCCAGATCCATATCGCGCTGTGTTATTGGTGACTCCGGCAGACGCGGCTTTCCGCCAAAAAGCTTATCAAACTTTCCGTTGGTCATGGTGAGTCCCGCACAATAATCAAAGTACTCCATGTTCATAAAAAAGGAACCATCCTCTTTTACGTCTATGAGATGTTTGTAAATCAGGTCTGTATATACAGGAGTGCCGTACGGCGCAAGCCCCATCAGCTTATACTCCCCGGAGTTTACACGAAAGCCGGTATAATAGGTAAAAGCAGAATAGAGAAGCCCAAGGGAATGAGGAAATCGTATTTCCTTAATAAGTTCAAAACTGTTTCCACTGCCTATGCCATATGTTGTGGTTGCCCACTCCCCTACGCCGTCAACGGTTAAAATAGCAGCATTACCATACGGAGAGGGGAAAAAGGCAGATGCTGCATGAGACTCATGATGTTCGGGGAATAATATAGGGCCCGTATATCCCAGCGTTTTGCCGATTACATCCTTCATCCACAGCTTTTCTTTCATCCATAACGGCATAGCTTTAATAAAGGAACGGATACCCAGTGGGGCAAACATAAGATAGGTTTCTAAGAGCCGCTCAAATTTAAGAAATGGTTTATCGTAAAAGGCAACATAGGATATATCTTCTGCCGTAATCCCGCAGGTTTGGAAGCAGTTTTCAATTGCCTTAACTGGGAAACGGTAATCATGCTTTATCCGGGTAAATCGTTCCTCCTGAGCAGCATATATTATCTCGCCGTCACGGATGAGTGCGACTGCAGAATCGTGATAAAACGCTGATATACCGAGTATATACATCAGATTACGGTACTGCCTTGATAAGCTCCATGTACATCCTGAACCAGTCGGTATTCGGTGCAATAATAGGCAC
>CAYYJL010000347.1:0-3851 GCA_964472245.1 uncultured Ignavibacteriaceae bacterium
TTGCTCCAATTTCTACGTCTAAAGTGGAAGAGTTAATTCACGATTTAAAAGCAAAATACACTATTGTAATTGTTACCCATAACATGCAGCAGGCAGCCCGCGTCAGCGATTCCACAGCTTTCTTTTATATGGGTGAGCTGATAGAGTATGATAAGACCACAAAAATATTTACGAATCCATCCGTAAAACAAACAGAGGATTATGTAACCGGCCGGTTTGGCTGATTGGAGTATATATGGAAAGACATTTTGAACAGCAGATAGAAAAATTACGCACACGGCTGATAAAGATGTGCAGTCTTGTGGATGAGCAGGTTGAGTTTGCAATCCGTGCCGTGGCCGAAGAGAATGAAGAACTTGCTAAGCTGGTTCAGGAGCGTGATAAAAAGGTTGATAAATATGACCTGAAGATTGACAAAATCTGCCAGAGAATATTTGCGTTAAACCAGCCCGTTGCCATGGATTTACGGTTAATCATGTCATCATTGACCATTAACTCGAATCTGGAAAGGATTGGAGATATTGCCGTTAATATTGCAGAAGGCGCAGTATTCCTTGGTAAGAAGCCGGACTTTTTTGAAAAAACTCATTTTACTCAAATGGCAGGGCTTGTTAAAGAGATGATTAAAAATGCCATTGATGCCTTTATTGAAGGGAATGCAAAACTTGCGGAAAAAGTGGTGCAGACTGATGATCAGGTTGACGCACTTAACCGGGAAAATCACCGTATCTTAATTGAGGTGATGAAGGAAAATCCGGCGAATATTGAAAAAGCAGTTCACCTTTTAGTTATCTCCCGTCAGTTGGAAAGACTTGGTGACCATGCAACCAATATCGCTGAAGATGTTTATTTTATCGTAGAAGCGCAGATGATTAAACACAATTATGAGAAGTTCTTATTCAGCGATGCTGATGACGATGATGATCAGGATTAACCCTGAGGAAGAGTGAAAAGTTTGTGAAGTGCTTTGGTGATGAGTGCGAAATCGGGATCAGCTTCATTTTCACTTTTTAAGTCGCGGGAAATGAGATTGATATTCAGGTATAAAAACAGGGTGAGGGGATAAAACCGGACAGGCAGCTGAGGGGTGAATACAGGATTCTCGCTCTTTAAGCTCCCGAATACCAGTTCCAGAATTTTTTCCTCTTTTTGAATCATCGTATTGATAATATCCTTAAGATAAATGGGGTTGGTGCGCCTGAGGAAATCTACCAGACTTTGGGCGAGAACGGGAAAGTTTTCATGCAGTTTTTCTTTCATCTGAAGGTAGTTCAGTATCCGGGTGGCAGAGGGTACAGTTTCATCATTAAAGATACTCTCCACCTTTCCTATATAAAGCCGTATTTCATCTTCCACAGCGTTCTTGTAGATATCTTCCTTGGATTCAAAATAGTGGTAAAGGGTGGATTTCCCGATGTTCAATGAGGCAGAAAGCTCCGGCAGGGTAGTATTCTTGTACCCTTTTTTTACGAAAAGCTCCTTGGCAGCAGCCAAAATTTTTTCTCTCAGACCTTTTGTCACCGGATAAAAACCGCCAAATTTCCATAAAAGATTGTAGAACACCTCAAAAATGGGGATTAAAACTGAGATTTCAAAAGGGATAAAATCAAAATTTCTTTGATTTTAGGGGGTGTATAGCTAAATTTAATGTCTTGTATTTTTTAATTATAACGGAGTTATAATACTTATGCCAATGATGGCCAGAATGAGAGAGCTTGCACCGGCTTTCATTATAACGGTTGGTGTCCTCTTTGTATTATTCATGGTGATCTCGGATTCAAATGTTTTGGAAGCTTTCGGCGCACGCAGTAACAATGTAGGTTCCATTAACGGGAAGAATATTACCATCACCGAATTTGATGATTACGTTAACAGAGCCCGGGAAAATCAGCGTTCGCAGACCGGCCAGGATATCGAAGAGGATCAAATGTCCCAGTTCAGGGATCAGGTTTGGGATGCTTTGGTAACTCAGATCCTTACCGAACAGATGATTGAAAAATACGGTATCAAAGTAACGGACGATGAAATCCGTGAGGCAATTCTTGGTGATAATCCGCCGGAATTCCTGAAAAGAAATTTTATTGATTCTCTCGGTAATTTTAACCGTGAAGCATACCTTACTGCCATTAAAGATACCCGCAACAAGGATATCATGGTTCAGGCAGAAGAGTTTGTAAAGCAGCAATTAATCAGCGATAAACTGACCTCTCTGCTTACTTCAACCGTAAATGTCAGCGAAGGTGAAATATACAGAAAATTTGTTGACAGAAACATCCGTATGAATGCAGAGTTTGCGCTGGTTGAAACCATTGCAATTGCTGATTCTCTCTTTAATCCTTCTGACGATGAACTGAAGTCATATTACAATGATAATGCAGATCAGTACAAGGTTGATGAACAGAGAAAACTGCTGTATGTAACCTTTACCATAAAGGCATCCAAAGCTGATACCACAAGGATTCTGGAAACACTCACCTCAGTTCTGGCAAGAGCACAGAAAGATACCGGTGAGTTTAAGAACATCGTTGATATATATTCCGAAACTCCTTACAGCCGTGATACACTCGAAATATCTGCATTACCTGCAGAAATTTCCGCGGCATTTGCAAAAGTATCTCCAAATTCATTTGTCGGACCGGCTTTAACATCGCAAGGCGGTGTGCTGTATAAATTCTATAATACGGTTCCGGGCGGTGCAGAGCAGGTGAGAGCACAGCATATTCTTATTTCTTCTACCGGTGATGATGCAAAGGACCTGGCAGAAGCAAACCGTATTTATGATGAAATCGTGAAAGGTTTGAACTTTTCCGCAGCCGCACAAAAATACTCCTCTGATAAATCCAATGCAGGCAATGGCGGAGACCTGGGATGGTTCGGTAAAGGAGCAATGGTAAAGCCATTTGAAGATGCTGCTTTTTCCGGAAAAGTGGATGTTGTACAAAAACCGGTTAAGACTTCTTACGGCTACCATATTATTAAGGTGACCGGAAAGACTAACAGCAAATATGTTGTTGAAAAAGTTTCCATTGCAGTAAAACCATCTGCCGGCACCATCGATAAAATTGTAACCGATGCAAACGATTTTGCATACCTCGCTGAAAAGAACGGTTTTGAAAAGACCGCATCTGAAATGAAATATACCCCGGTTGAAACCACTCCGTTTACGGAAGATGTATTTTATGTGCCGGGTATCGGATATAACAAGAGTATTATCCACTTTGCATTTGATAACAGCATAAGTACGGTAAGCCCTGCATTTAATGTTCAGGGTTCTTATGTGGTATTCAAAATTTCCGATGTGATCAAAGCAGGTGTCAAAAAGTTTGAGGATGTAAAAGCTGAAATCAGGCCTCAGGTAATTACTGAGATGAAGTTTAAAAAAGCTAAGGAAATTGCACAAAATGTAAAGAGCAAGGTCGGTTCAGACTTATCCAAAGCGCCATCTGTTAACCCGATTGTTAAGCTGAATAATGCTGATCAGTTCACCACTTCCGGCAGCGTGCCAAACGTGGGTACCGATTATGCATTCAGCGCAGCAGCTGCTTCACTCGCACTGAATACAGTTTCAGAGCCGGTTAAAGGCAACAGAGGATATTACCTGATTAAGGTAACAAGCCGCTCCGCTTTTGATTCTACAGCATATGCCGCTCAGAAACCGTCAATCAGATCTGAAATCTTCAGCGAAAAGAAATCCAGCATTTACAATCAGTGGCTGAATGATCTGAAAGAAAATGCAGACATTGTGGATAAACGCTACCTCTTTTACAGATAAAAATTTTAGCACTTTACTAAAGCCGCTTTCAGCAATGAGGCGGCTTTTTTTTTGCAGTAAATTTGTAAATTACAGCTTA
>CAYYJL010000348.1:0-3847 GCA_964472245.1 uncultured Ignavibacteriaceae bacterium
AATTGCGTGCTTGGCTCGCGACCAGCGTGCCGCCGCCGTGGCCGAGCGGCAATACGAATGAAGAAGAACGCGGCGAGTACTTTGAGTTTTTGCGCAACTGGCAGCGCAAGGTCTATGACGCCGGTTGGGCGGGCGTCTCCTGGCCCAAGGAATACGGGGGGCGTGGCGCGGCGACCATCGAACAGGCGATCTGGCAGGAAGAATGGGCGCAGATGGTAACCGGTGACGATTGGCAATGGAGATTGTTAAATCTGCATGGTTTGCTCGTGGGTAAGGATTATGCTGACGAACTTAAAAAAGCTGAAGCTGTTTTTATTGTTCCTCATGGTATCTTACACCACCTTCCCTTTGCGGCACTGATTACATCCCCCATGAATCTTGATTTTAACCGCAAAAAACATCTTGTGAGACCAAAATTCTGGATCGAAGAGCAACCACTGATCTTTCTTCCTTCGGCTGCGGTGTTAGAGTATTTGGCTGCTAAACCAAAGAACAGGTATGATAATGCACTTATTATCGGGAATCCGGTATATCCTTCCCCAACATGGGCAAAGCTGCCCGGAGCTGAAGAGGAAGCAAAGACGATTTCCGATGAATTCGAAACAATGACACTGCTGATCCAGCAAGAGGCAACTGAAACATATGTGAAGGAGCATATCGGGAACTATGATGTGGTTCATTTTGCAACTCATGGTGAGTTTGACGCAAATGCACTGGAATCCAAAGTGCTCTTTACTGCTACGCAGGAGGATGATGGTTATTTGACTGCTCAGGAGATATTCGATTTGGATTTACGCTCAAGTCTGGTTGTGCTGAGTGCCTGTCAGTCAGGTCAGGTAGGAGGGTATTTGAGGGATCGTGGTTCTGCCGGAGATGACCTGGTCGGGCTGACACGTTCCTTCCTTTTTGCCGGGGCACCAAGAGTAATAGCCACGCTTTGGTTTGTTGATGATAAATCAACCTCAGCGGTAATGAAACAATTTTATGTAAATTTACTGAAAGAAAAAATGCCGGTTTATAAAGCACTTCAGAAAGCACAGTTGGATGTGCTGAATGATGAGGATAATATTGACTGGAAACATCCGTTTTACTGGGCTCCCTATTTCTTAACAGGTGTGGAATAAAATCCTGGAACAAAATTGACGTTGGTGATATATAATAAACAACAAGATTATTTATTACATACTTCAATTTTATCTTAAGGAGATATAAATGAAAACAACAAAAATGTTCGCAATCGTTCTTACACTTATTTTTTCATTGACTGTTTCTTCAGCCGTTTACGCACAGGACAAAAAACCGAAAGAAGAAAATAAAAAGTCAAAAGAGCAGGTTGTTATTCCGGCTACAACAATAGACTTTAAGGCACAGCTTAAGTCCACCAGCTCAGCTCTTGAATCAGTTGGCAAAATGATTGAAGACGGAAGAAAAAACGGTGAAGTAAATACATTGCTTGCTGCTTCAATTATCCTGTTCCTTGAAGAAGGCGCAACTAAAATGAAGGCACAGATAACCGCAATGGATTTGCTCAAAGAAGCGACAACTCTTGCAACTACACAAAAGAATGTATCTGCACTCAAAACAGTACAATCATTCTGGTCAAATCCGCTTTTCGGAAACGATAAAAGTAAAGCGCAGGAAGTTGCATCCACCATTACCAATGTTGAGCAGGAACTTGCTTCAAACAGAGGTCCCGGTGCAAAAGTGGTTGACGTAAAGGTTGAGAATTTTACTAATTACACAATCTATGTATATATTGACGGCACCTATAAAGGATATGTCAATTCAGGTTACTACATAGTATATAACAATATCGGAACCGGCTGGACAGATTTTTATGCAGAAACAGATAACATATGGAGCAGTTCTCAGGGTAAATATGTATATTACTACTGGTCAAACTCTTACAACCTGACCAACTATGACTATACATATGCTGCAGATTTCACCTGGTCAGTTTACTAAGATAAAAAAAAATAAACGGGTCTTTGCAAAAAGACCCGTTTTATAGTTTTAAAAACAGAACGATGACGGAGACACGATGAACAAAAAGCCGCGATCCTTATATATTCTTATTACTCTGCTGCTTTGCACAGGCCTTACCCAGTCACAAACGACCGGTGAGTTTAATCATAAATATATGAATATTGACACCGCCAGATCACTGCATGATTTGGGTGTAGCAGATTACGGGGAAGGTGACTATTGGAAGGCAATAAGAAAGTGGCTTGATATTCTTCCAACATACGAAAAAGAAGAAGCGTGGAGTTTGTATGTGTCTGCCACCAACAACATCGGGCTTGCTTATGATAATTTGTATATCCCCGTCAAAACTCTGCAATACTATCGCAGGGCTTATCAATATGCCGTTGATAAAAAAGAATTTGAGAATGCCGGCAATTATGCAAAAAACTCTGCCTCAACCTATGAGAAGTTCTACTTATATAAAGAATCAATCGAATATTATAAAATTAAGAAGATACTCAGCAGAGAATTAGATGCACCTGAATATGAAGAGGATAGTCTTTATGTGGAAGTAATGGCAGACTCGATAGATGCTGCAGCTAAATGGCTGAGCAACAATCAGGCCTCACTAACCAAAGTTCAATCCCCGGGTATAAAAACATTTGAACTGTTTTTGAATGCTGCTAAATATTCCCTGTGGACCGGTAAATACGATGATGCAGATATATTCCTAAAACTGGCAGGTGAAAATATTAAGTATGGTGATAATGCTGATGGTTTGGAAATTGCCAAAATGGCAACCGGAATTGAAATCCTGACCCGGTTACTCGAAATTGACCTTAAACAGGATATAGCTTTCAGCACTGAAGAGGCAAAGTATGAATTTTATCTCATTGATCTTCATTATATAACCGCTGATTCCGCGGTTGCAACAGTAGCCGGCGGCAGCCAGGACGGTGTGTTTATGGGGTCATCAGGCAGTGTTTCCGGGGCTTATTTCACTGATGTGGAAGGTCACAGTGCATTTTTTATAGCAAAGGGTACTGTTATTGAGCTGGGCAGGTTTACCTCTAAAGTAGGCATTAAACTAAGCAAACCCGGGTTAGAATGGAAAATGGTATATCCCGCAGATTTTATCGGTCTGCAGGTATATAAGCCGAAGAGAAATTTCAGCAGTTTACTTGAAAAAGCTACTGAAATAAATATCTCCTACCGGACTCTTAATCATGATCCGGTTGCCAGCAGATTTATGCTCCTGCGCTATAATAATCCGGATTTGGAAAATAAAATCTATGAGATATTAACTGACGATATCCGCAAGGCATACAATAGATATAAAGATTATGTTAAGGATTATCCTGCATGGGATGAACCGGCAACTTCCGGTCTTTTCCTGGGTAAGAGTATGATGCAAACTCTTCAGGACGCGATGATTCAGGATATCAAGACGTATATAAAGTATTGTTCAGTATATCCCGGTACCTGGAACGGTAAGAGTCAGCAATTTCCGGTACAGTTTGCAACCTGGGTTTTAGGGGGAACTACAATTAATAAAGATATAACAAGAGAACAATTACATATTCTGCGGGGTAAAATATCCGCAAAAGAATTTTTCCAGCGATTTTCAGAATCGTTCTCAGATG
This sequence comes from uncultured Ignavibacteriaceae bacterium, assembly GCA_964472245.1. GTDB lineage: Bacteria > Bacteroidota > Ignavibacteria > Ignavibacteriales > Ignavibacteriaceae > H2-BAC3. The sequence continues at coordinate 3,609 of CAYYJL010000348.1, forward strand.
AATCAATCATAGGTGAACTTGCCGGTGAAATTGAAGATTCCATTACTATCCATGGCGATTATGATCGTGCGATCCCTCTGCTTATATACCTTGATGAGATTGCATCTCTGATGCCGGAATCATGGGACTATATGAAAACCAACTTTGAACTTGGTCAGGCATATATGGATTCCAAGGAGTATGCCAAATCGTCGCATCATTTCAGGAAAGCCCGCGGGTTATACCTGGCAAAAGATTAC
>CAYYJL010000349.1:0-3831 GCA_964472245.1 uncultured Ignavibacteriaceae bacterium
TGTCTATTTCATTGGTAGTGCTTCCCGGTTTGAATGGGATATATGGATACCATTCGACAGTTTCCACGCCTGTTGGCGGGTTAAAATAGATATAGCTGAATAATCTGTTTTGATTCAAGCCGCCGCTGCCGGTTACGCGGTACCATTTATCCATATTTAACGGATCCGGGGCACCTGTCCATGCAATAGGTTCTGCAGGGTAAATGTATGTTGTTGGATCAGTATCATCAACCAAAATTCCCGTACCCACGCCCTGTCCGGACATACGAACAACGATTAAAGTATCAGTTGGATCGTTTGAGCGGATAATAAGAGAATCACTGTAAGCAATGATTGAATCAGGGAGGAAGTTGATTAACAAATTGTATTGTCCGTCAACTGCCGGAAGAGTAATTGGGAAGGTCGGCAAATTTGCTATGCTGTATGAAGTACCTCTGGTGAAGTAAACCGTATCAACCCTCAAAGGTGTTTCGCCATTTGATCCGATGACAAAGTTCCTCTGGAAGTTAAATTGCTGCAACCGGATTGAGTCATAGATAGAAACAGACCCAAAGTTAAGCAGTCTTTGTGGATCAAGACTGGTAGAAATGGTTGGAGCAATAGGCACCAATCTGACTCTTAATAAGTCAGCTCTCAGAAGTTCTGAACCGCCCTGTAATGGATTTGTATAACGAACGGTGGTCTGACCTCCGCCATTAAGTTCAAATACCTTGTTACCGCCGATTCTGCCCCAGAATACACCGGAGATTCTTGAATTAAAAACTGTTCTCTGTGTATCACCTAAAGCAGGATCTGGATTCAGATAAAATGGGGTTACTACATCGCAAACCACACTCTGTGCAGCATTTGATGACCCTAAAGGACCGGCATATTCAAGGAAATATTTTCCTGATAATGTATCCGGCACCTGGAACCCGTAAGAAACGGAGATGTTTGGATCAGAACCGGTATTTACGATTGATCCAATATTTCCACCCGGAATCGGGTAAGGGAACGGAGATGGAGTGGAATTAAGGAAAGTACCAATTAATGAAGTTGTTCCTCCCGGTGAAGGCACATTCCAATGCGGTTCTGAACCATTGGTGCTGGCGTTTAGTATAAAGTTATAATTAATACCTGTGCCGATACATGGCAGCAATGCTTCTGGTTCATCTGCATCATTGCTTAATATTTTCAGTGTATCATAAGTTGTTTCCTCGCCCAGAGGGGAGAATCTGATCGTAATATTAGCTTTTCCTCCTGCAGGGATATTAATAGGAAATGCAGTAGTGATGGTATAACGAGTGGTCTGAGTCTCATAACCTGTCAGAGTAAGGGTTGCACTGCCAAGGTTATAAATAGGTACTACTTTTTCAGAAAAGGAACCATACTTAAATGTGGTTTCAGGAAAACCAAGTAAAGATCTGTCCCTGTAAAAGTTATGAACTAAAGTGGTTTCCTGAGCAGGATTGGTGAAAACTCTTGAGAATCTTCTTGCACCAAATTCAATATCAGGTCCGGCTTTACGGCTTCTGACAAATGCTAAACCATCCACACGGAGGGTATTTGATCCGAGAGAGTCCAAACCAATTTCAACGGTCAAAGCACTATCAGCTGCAAAAACCTCTACAATCCCGAGTGGTACCCAGGAGCCCCATCCGTCAGGGGTATTGTTTGTGGACATATCATATCTGAATGAATCTGCCAAAGTTCCTTCCCCGAATCTCCGGAAGGTCACATAAGCATTTTTAGTAGCATTACCTGAGTTCATATGATGATAAATCAGATAATGATCCGTGGTAGAAAGTGTAGCATAATACTGTGCACGAGCACCGGTATTGTTACCTGAGCCAAAACGGCTGGCTCTTCTGTGATTTCCACCCAAATAAATCGAACTGTTGTTCGAATAAAACCCGTCATTTGAACCGGGAGTAATTGGTACGGTTGGCGGAAACTCACGGTATCTTGGGTCATTCATTAATGTACCCGTTGTACCCGTATTATTATCGGATGTGTTATCAAAATACAGCACATCTGCACTGTCTAACAATTGCTGTGCTGCTGTTTCCCGGCTGCCTATGACGGCCAGAAACAGGAGGATAGCAATGATTGGTATCTTTTTGAGCATAAGAGCCTCCACGATTATTTTGTTATTGGAACGTATAAAGTGTCAGAGTTTTTACCGACAAAACGATCTTCGCCGGTGGGTGTAATATAGTAAAATACCTTAAATGTATCTGTAAAGGTCACTGCGAATGAGTCAACAAATGTTGTAGTGGTCACAATTGGTACTAAAGGAAAATACCTGCTTGTTTTGGTGAGACTCGCCCGATAAACTTCATAGCTTTTCAGGTTATTGATTGAGGCAGTACTCCAGGTTAGCGTCACTCGTACCTTACCCGTCACTGTAGTATCCGCCACTGCAGATAAATTTACCGGGACCGGCACGCGGGTAAAATGTGTTGGTTCGATTATATCCTCCGGAGAACTGCAGGAGGCAAGCAAAAGTATGAAAGAAAAAAGACCGAAAAATGTAAAAAGTTTAGTCATATTGAAATTTATGGAAGATTTACATGAAGTGCAAGACCAGTAAAAGAAGCAGTTTGGCCGCCAAATAACTCAGTTGATTTGTAGGCAGGGGCTAAAGCAAACTCAACCCCGCCGTAATCTTCTGTGAAATATATGATATCAATAATATTATAGATATAGACTGCAGCAGTAACTGCAATAAATATGTTTCTGCGTTTTAAATCATTATCGCGATTCCCCTTTTCAAACTGGATTTGATTCCAGTAAGTATTAGCCAAATTATAATTTCCGGCAGCTTTATAATCATTAGTAAGCGACTTGATGCGATCCTGCCGTCCGGTGAAGTTATTTTCAGCCAGAATTGCAGTTAGTGCACTGGCAAAAAATCCGAGTGTGATTCCGGCACCTTTGTACTCATGCCCCAAATATGTCTGACCGGAACCCGGAATAACTATAGACAGCCAGGTCGCTTTCGTTTCGCGGTCACTCCAATCCAGCCATGAAGGCGGATCTGCCGGTGCATTTATAAGATTAGAAGTCATCTCCTGTGCATGAGTTATGCTGCCGAATGTCAGAATAATGATGCAGAGAACGAAGCGGTATATACCAAAATAATTTGTCATTCTTTTACCACGTACGTAAATAAATTGATAGCAAATTCATAGAATCCGGAAAAATTATAACCGGCTCCCTGCTCGGCCCATAACCAGGTGTATCCTTTGGGAGAAACAACTGCTGCCAAGCGGTTATTAATGAAAAGTCCTTTTAGTATGGTTGCTTTCTGAAAACCCGGGCTTACTTCATCAAGACCCTGGGGCAGGGATGCAAGTTTATTCGGGACATTAAAAATTTCATGTGACTGCGGAATCATTTTAATTTCCGCACTGCTTCCAAGCTGATTTTTAACATCCGTCAAAAATGACTCATAATATTGATTGAACGGATATTCATTTCTAAAATGTCCGTTATCAATAAACAAGAATCCGCCTTTTTCCAGATATGAGGCGCTGGCGGAAATTGTATTGGTACTAAAATCAGGTTTCTGGCCATTCGCAATAAGAAAAACTATTTTTTGATTTTCCAGATTGTTATCGCTGAATGACATAGATGAGGACTTTACTATAACCGGCATCTGTCGTTGTATATAAGCACTAATCTGCGGTAATGCGCGGGGTACAGGATTCCACTGCGGCTCATATAGCGTTCCGCCTGATTGAGACGAATATACCATTTGAGCAATATTAATGTGCTTTTTCTTAACGGTATCCGCTGCAACAGTGGATTTGCCGGACTCTTCATCCTCCGGCAGAACGAATGGTTCCT
>CAYYJL010000350.1:0-3822 GCA_964472245.1 uncultured Ignavibacteriaceae bacterium
CAGAAAGAATAACAAGGGATAGAATCAACAATTTTTTCATTGGGGTTTCCTTTCATAATCTTCAAAGCTAAAAGAAGCAATTACTTCAGTGTTACGTAAAAATTCAACACTTTTTAAACCGCTGTCACGGTCAATATACAACCTGCCAAAGTATGTATTCCCCCGGTTTATTCTGAAAGCAGAGGAAAGAGATATTTCCGAATTAATCCTTACCGTCTTACTGTCCGGCTTCGTAAGGGAAAACGAGGCATTTGCAGATATATCGTTGGAGATAAAAACGAAGAATTCCGCAAATACTCTGTTCAACAATTCAGGAAAATGAGCAGGTGAAAAATTATCCGACCACAGCAGATTATTTTTTGAGCTCAAGGGAATCTGCAGTGCACTCAGATAAAAATAGTAGAGTAAACTCTTTTTTGTACCGATGTAGTTGGAAAAAAAGGATACCTTTTCGGTTTTGTACAGGTAAATAGTATCACCAGTTTCGGAAGTGAGGTAAAGTTCATTATATATCGTTACGCCAACCTTCCAGACCTCAGATTTTGCCTCTCCCTTAATTTTCCCTTTAACCGTAATTACATCACCCAGCGCAAAATTGAACGCGTTCACCAAAACTTTATCCGTATCCAAATTGGTAACAACAGTATCCTGCGCCGGATGGTCAAAATTCCTTAAAATCCAGCTGGAACCCTGTTTTTCCAGAAAATGTGCAAAGGGGTAATCAAAGGTTTTTTCGCCGAGTTTGGGTGTTTTCTGAAACTGGAAATGGGCATGAGGGTAAGGCGACCTGCCGGAGTTACCAACATAACCGATGATATCACCTTTTTTTACATAGTCACCGGGAGATACTTTAGCACTATTCTGTTTCAGGTGTGAGAGAGCGGTGAACAAACCTTCGTAGTGATCTATAATAATGGTGTTCCCCCAGTTATTCTGTAGGTTTGCTTCTCCGATTTGATTATCCGGTACTGTATTAATCACCTCGATAACTCTGCCATCCAATGGAGCAGTTACGGGTGCGTCATAACAATAGTAATCACGGAGTTCAAAACCCTGATTCATGAATTGTGTATTTTTTTCATCTGTGATAATAAAATCCCAGGCATACTTCCAGTCATCCTTGTGGGTAATGTTGCCCTCTCTCCCTTGTGATACATTCCATTCACCATAAAAAGGGAGTTCGGGGAAGTAATACTTAAATTTATCGAACCTGGATTTCCTTGTCAAATGATAGTACAAGTTTTGCTCCGGAGAACCGGGAGCAAAATATAATAATAAGGGCTTAGCTGCATTAGTCCTGAACATAAGAGAGGAAACAAGCAGTATGGCAGCAATATTAAACGGAACCACTAAAACGGGAATATCAAACTGACCGAGAAATGAATACAGCAGTACACTCAAAACCGATGAGACGATAACGCCAAGGAAACCAAAACCAAGACTGCTTTTAGAAGGGATAACCAAACAGCCGCCAACTGCAAAAGCCGTTAATATTGAGTTGAATCCTGAAAACAGCATCACACCCTGATCCAGATTATTATGAAGCATATATCCTGTGACAAAGGCAAATGTATACGCCAGAATACTTAAACTGAACAGGACGCGGCTGTATATAAGCACGGCGAGCATAACAAGGATACCCGCAATCAAATCGCTCTGAAACAGGATAAATCCCATAGACTTAAAATACATGCTGAAGAACTCATCCATCTGCAAAGTATCCCCCGCGTATATAAAGAGTTTTTCCTCCACCCCAATATAGTTGAGGAGGGCAAACATCAGATAAAAGCCGAGAATAAAAGCAACAGTAAAGGAGCCCGTTTTAAACAACTGGTAAAACAGATATTCAAAAACCGGGATTAGATATACTATCAATACTATCATAAAGAGGAGTATCACAAATCCGGTTACAGCCGGCTCAAAGAAATATACGTACCCTGCGCCCAGCAGATAACCGGAATATCCAAACAAACCCTGATCAATTTTCGATTGGTCATACCCTGCTGCTTTTGCAAAAGTATTTGTCAGTATAACTGCTGTAAGTCCGGTGATACCCATCAGCGGATTAATGAACGAGATGATGAGCAGAGCCAATCCAAACGCAGGTTTATTGCTGAAAAACAATTGAGAATATGACAAGACTATACTATTAAAGTATATATTGCCGGGTTTATTCATCATTGCAGCTGCTCCGGCATAACCTCGCGGTCCAGTAGGTACTCCAGGTTTTCAGATTTTCTTATTAGTTCCGTAGAGCCGTCCTCCATAATCATCACCACATTTGGTCTCATGGCAATAAACTGCATCCATTGAGTCATATCGTATGCCCCTACATATTCAACAACCAGGCGGTCGCCTTTGTTAAGAGATGGAAGCACAATTGATTCCCGCACGCAGTCTATATTCATGCAAAGCGGGCCGTAGAGTGTTGTATCTTCTGTATGAAGGCCGGATTCCTGTGCGGGCTGTATTTTATGTTTGTACCAAAAGCTGGTGAAAAGAATATTTACGCCGGCATCAATGATGACTGCTTTTTTACCTGTCGAAAGCCGTTTATTGGCAAGTACTGTACTGATAAGGAATCCCGCATCATCAATCAGCGCCCTGCCTGTTTCGAGAATCAGCAGAGGCATTTCATCATTTTTGAAATTGTATTCGAATATACCGGAGGAGATTGCATCTGCAAATTGTTCGATGCCCGGCACCAGCTGTTCAGCAGGGAGATACTGCCCGATAAGTGTATTATGAGAAGCAAATCCGCCGCCCAGATCTAAATATTCCAGCAGTATATTAAACTCGTCTCTGATATTTCTCATTAAGCCGGCCAGTTTAACTGCTGCTAGTCGGTATGCTTCGGCTGACATTATATAAGTGCCTATATGGGTGTGGAGTCCTTTGAGTCTGAGATATTTTGCCGCAATAATTCTTTTAATTGCCTGCCAAGCTTCACCGTTTTCAAAATTAAAACCAAACCTATCCCAAAGAGGATAAATACCGGTATCCATATTAATCCTGATTGCAACATCTGCATATAATTGCTCTCTTTCTGTTATTTCAATGAGTGTATATAACTCGTCAAAATGATCAATATGTATCCTCGAATTGTTTTTAACTGCTTTTAATAATGCTTCTTCACTTTTATCCGGGCCGTTGAATATGATATGTTCTCCGGGCACTCCCAGCTTTATTGCTTTGTCATATTCAAATTCAGATACCACTTCCGCCCAGGAGTTTTCTGAATGATATACTTTGCACACCGCATTCAGATAATTGGTTTTGTATGACCATGCAAACTGTACCTTTGGGTAGCGGGTTTTGAAAATGCGGTAAAAATTTCTCTGGTTTTGCCTCATCTTCTTTTCAGAGAGGACAAAAAGAGGGGAGCCGAATTTTTCTACAAGTTCGGTTACGGTCACGCCGTCAATATTGGTTCTGGGAGCAATCAGCGGTGCGGCTCCTATTTTATTCATCAACCCGGACTGATGTTTGGTTATAACCGGTTTTTCATATCTTTTCTGCATGACTGTGTATTTCTCCATTTACGGTAATTTTTTCAAATTGTTTCATATCGGTAATGAGGTCCCAACTGCAGCGGACGAACATTTTTCCGATTTCGTATTGCTGCGGATATTCAAATTTTTCTAAGGCAGCTAACCGGGTCATCATAGCCGGTTGATTAACTCCTGCAGCTTTTGTAAGATAGACCCAAGCCGGGAACCGCGGGTTTATTTCCAACAAATAAAACTTGCCGTTCTTTTTGGATTTCATGAATTCAAGTTCCATCCCGCTGCGCCACTTCATTTTCTCAATCGTTTTGCGGGT
>CAYYJL010000351.1:0-3818 GCA_964472245.1 uncultured Ignavibacteriaceae bacterium
AGATAAGCTGAAAATGAACCAACCTGTCCGCTCTTTGCCCATGGGGCAGCTACCATGCTGCGGACTGAGTCGGTCACAAAAATAAATACATCTTTCCCCTGAGACTGAGCACTCTGCGTAGCGACATATAAATCAGAACCGTTCCAGCCCAGCCAGAGATTCCTGTTCTGGTTGGCTGCAACAATTTGTGCCGTAGCATCAACATTGCCATCCATGGTGAATGGAACTCCGCCTCCTCCTCCGCCGGTACCAAGAGTGATGAGGAAATCCTGACCGTTATTATTGTTCCAGGTGTTATCATTAAAGTGAATAACAAAACTGACCCTGTCAACATTTTGTGCAGGATTATTAAATGGTCCGATTTTCAGGGTAAGATTCCCCGAAGTATCAGGGCCAATAAAGGGGGTCTCAACCGCAGGACCCGTCCCGTTGAATTTTAACGTACCTGCCGGCCAATAGGATGTATCCGGTGTCTGCCAATTGCTGCCCTGATTGTTCACACCCCAATGAAGCTTTGCACCCTGACCGACATTGGTAACCTTAATGGTGATTGTATCATTTTTCGTTACTGCTGTTGGATTCCAGGAAACAGCACCGGAACCGGTTCCACCGCCACCCCCGCCTGTATTGGAACCAATCCATACATGCTTGAGAGGTGTTTTGGTGATGTTTCCGCTGTTATCCTTGGCTTCTATGTAATAGTCTATGAGTTTTTCATTCAGCCCGGTTATTTCAGCTTTAAATTCAAGCGCCTTAAGGATAGGCGCAGGATTTGTCTGCGACGGAATAGCAATGCCGTTCATCGGAACCTCAACCCATGCACCAACTTCGGAACCGCCGGCATATGTTTCATTTTGCACGCTGTTCAACGGATTAACTCCATCTACATCAATGCGGTATTTCAGTTTGACATACTCCACACCGGATTTATCATAAACATATGTCCATACCTTCATAGTATTACTCTGTGCAATGCCCCATTCAGTGCCACCCGGATTGTACGGCTCCCGCTGTGGAATAAACACCGTTGGAGGAGTTAAATCTGTACCGGAAACCTGCTGAGCAAAAGTAATTGCCTGATTAGCAGCCCTGGTCGGATGGGCATCCCAAATACCGCCAAGCGAGCCATCCCAGTACCAATAATCACTTGCCTGACCAACCATTAGAAACTTTGTTGCCTGAATTGAATTGTTGTTATTCGGGTCAATTTGATTGGCAGTCTGAACTAAATTTTTTGCGGCAGTCAACACTCCCCAACTGTTATGATCATGACTATAGCCGGATGGATCAGGGTCACCCAGCCACTTCTTGAATTCCGGGTCACCGTTATCTGCACCGCTCCAGGAGCCATCTTCAATATGAATAATGTCATTTGGATCAGGCGGAAACATTTCTAAGTAATCCTGTATGGTCGTACAAACAAACCGTGATGGATTTGCCTGAAGCCAGTTTACAAAGTTCTGAAAATTACCTCCGTAATATCCCTCACTGCCGCCGCCGTAATTATCGCCATCGTGATGCAGTACAATAAGGATTGGTTTGGTCGGGTCAGTATTGTACGATTCCAATTGACTCATCACTGATTCATAATTTAATGCACCAAAGCCGCCTCTGCCATCTTCATTGCCCATATATCTGTCTGCCGGTACAGCAATCATTTTTGATTTTTGACCTGTAACCGGGTCAACATATTCAACATAATGGGGCTGCCTTCCCCATCTGGCTGAATTTTTGGTCGGCGCCCACAACCCGTTCAACTGAACCCAGTCATTCGGATTAGGGTTTATTTGGTCTGCTTTATTCGGTTCATATATATTGCCTCCGGTCGAAAAGGGATAGCCCTGGGCAGCGCGGTCAAAATGAACATTATCAACCAGTACCCACTCCAATCCCTCTGCCACCAATGATGGAATCATGCGGGGAGTAAAAGCATTTTCCGGAGGGAAAATTCCTTTTGAATACGCACCGGGCAGGTAGGTTGCCATAATTTGCTTATGCATCTGAATCTGTTTGCGTATATCTTCCCCCTCAATTAATCCCATGAGTGGGTGAAAATAGCCGAATCCAACCATGTCCATTCTTGGGTTACCGAGAGATGTATTCTGGTTTTTGGCAAAATTCCAATGAGATTTCCAGTTAACAAAATTTCCGTTGCCATTCTGTTCCAAAGCGTTCAGGTTTTCTATGAGCGAACCGGAGAAACTTACCTGTGCGCCAAAATGAGGGAGATTTGCAGTAACACCCTTCTGAACCGCATTTTTCGGCCAGCTTGTGTATGGCCCGGTTCTCTGGTTATGTATATCAATTACATTAAACGGATACCTGTTATTACTCTGTGTTTGAACGATTGATTCATATGGCCAGTATATCGGCTGGTGCATGTGCCACAAAAATGCGATATATATCGGCGGGTTTGTTTTTACCTCTTCCCCATTTTTTTCCCCGCCGCCGGTAAATCCCATGGCGGACAGTGCCGGCAACATAACCAACAACCATAAGCGGAAATATTTTCTGCCGGCTAATCTACCGGCATTTTTCATCATCTCAGAACCGAACATTGTTATCACTTCTCTTTCTTTTCATAAATAACTTTACCATCAAAAATTGTCATCTGCACTTTAACATCTTTTATTTGTTCCGGCTTTATCATAAATATATCCATATCCAGCACTACCATATCCGCTAATTTACCCGGAGTAATACTTCCTTTGTCACTCTCCTCAAACGCACCATAGGCATTTTCTATGGTGTACGCATTTACAGCTTCTTCTACAGTTATTTTTTGGTCCGGAACCCAGCCCTCAGGATTTTTATCGTCCAAAGTCCGGCGAGTAACTGCGGAATATATCCCCTGTATCGGGTCAAGAGTGGCAACAGTCCAATCACTGCCAAAAGTCATTTTTACTCCTGCATCAAGATATGCTCTGAAGGGGTAGGTATATTTAATTCTTTCCGCCCCTATCCTCTTTTCTGCCCAAACTCCATCATCAATGCAGTGAAACGGCTGAACCGATGCTATAACGCCCAGTTTTTTGAACAGGGGGATATCCTCAAACCGCACATGCTGAGCATGCTCAATTCTGAATCTTCTGTCCCATTTTGGATTAACATCAACAATCTCCTGAAATAAATCGAGTATATAACGATTCGCCTTATCACCTATTGCATGTATGGATAATTGCAAACCGTTTTTATCCGCGTCAATTGCCCATTTTCTCAACCGGCCGTCTGAAACAATATCATTAGGTAATCCGGAGGTGGATGGGTCCTGCACATATGGGTCAAAAAACCATGCGGTGCTGCTGCCTAATGAACCATCTGCAAATACTTTAAGGGAGCCCAGTTTAATTTTATCCCCGCCAAAACCCGCTGTTATTCCGGCATCAACCAGGTTCTTATACTCGCTCACCGGGAGGCGTGTATATACGCGGCAGGTAAGTTTTTCCTGTTTCTCAAACCGTTGATATGCCAGTAAATCGTTCTTATAGGTAATATCCTGAATACTCGTAACTCCGAGACTTTTTGCATGTTCCAATGCTGCTGCACATGCAAGGTCGTATTCCTCTTGCGGCGGATCAGGAATTAGTGTATATACAAGTGACATTGCATTATCCTTCAGCATTCCGGTCGGCTCTCCCGTTACAGGATCCTTGACAATCATCCCGCCATCCGGACTCTTGGTATCCTTCGTAATTCCTGCAAGTTTAAGGGCTGCTGAATTTGCCAGAGCCATGTGTCCGTCAAACCTGTTTATCAGTACCGGCTGATCTTTTGTAAAACCATCAATCCAGTCTTTATGCGGCAGGTCTTTCACTTCC